>NZ_BAAACH010000038.1:25068-342137 GCF_039521405.1 Clostridium sartagoforme | reverse complement strand
AAATAACTATCAAATAATTATGCATTTTCATGTTGGAACTTTTCAACATTTTGAGGTTGACATTTACAGGAACTAAGTTAATAGCATCTTTATACACTAATTTCACCTCAAAACTTAAATCGATTTGTAATACAATTTTTCAAAACCTTATATTAGTATCCTACATAATTTATGGATTATAATTTCAGTATTCATTCAAATAAATTCTAGCTTAAATAAATATTGGCTTTCTAATTTTAAATTCCCTTACCATAGTATAACTATGCGCTATATTACTATGAACTATAAATTTTTAAATCTTACGGTATCTTCGATTTTGAAATTCTATATTTAATTATAATTTATTTACCTTACAATTCCTTAACAAAATTCTTAAATTTAACTTAATCGTATATAAATACAAGTTAGATATTTTTATGTTACAAGATAATATCATTTATAATATCTTTAGTTATTAAAAAAAGGATATGATTTATAGATTTAGCTATAAATCATATCCTTTCATTAATTATCAACTATACGCTACCCATTTTCAATCGTCGCTATATATGGTTTATAAGCATATCTCCATCATTTTTAATAAGCTCATTATCAAAGTATTGATAGTAATAGCATTTTAATTTACCACTATATAGCTTTCTGTTTTTAGTTGATTTTCTTCCAAATGGACCTTCAAATCCTTCATAAGATGTAAGAACATTATAATCCCAGTTGAAAAATTTCTTTTTAAAGCTTCCAAAGATTTTATATAATTGTTCTACTTCCTTCTTTTCTCCCAATCGTTCTCCATATGGAGGATTAGAAATTATAACTCCATATCTGTTACTATTTGAAAAATCATTAAAATCTCTTCTTTGGAATTCAATATATTTTGAAACACCTGCTTTTTCTGCATTACTTCTTGCTACTTTAAGTATTCTTACATCTATATCATATCCTATAAGCTTTATATCTTTATTTTTAATTGCTCTTTCCGCACCTTCTCTTACTTGTTCGAAAACATCAGAATCCATTGTTGGCCAAGTTTCACATGTAAAACTTCTACACATTCCTGGTGCTATATTTTGCATAATCATAGCAGCTTCTATAAGTATTGTCCCTGATCCGCAAAAAGGATCAACTAAAATAAAATCTTCTTTCCATCTAGAAATAAGTACCATGGCAGCTGCTAAGGTTTCTTTAAGGGGTGCTGCTCCTGCTTCTTCTCTATATCCTCTTTTATGTAAACCTGGTCCTGAGGTGTCTATTGTTAATGTTACAACATCTTTTAGTATTGATACTTCAATTTTATATAATGGTCCATTTTCTTCAAATTGGCTTATTCCATAAGAATTACTCATACTGTCTACTATAGCTTTTTTTACAATAGATTGACAATCTGGTACACTATGTAATGTTGATTTTACGGATTTACCATTAACATGCATAATACCATCTATAGGGATTATATCACTCCATTTTACATTCTTTGTACCTTGAAATAATTCTTCAAAACTTCTTGCTTCAAATTCTGCCATCTTTATTAATATTCTATCTGCTGTTCTTAAATGAATGTTAGCTATTGCAATATCCATTTCATCTCCTGTAAAATGTACCTTGCCATTTTCTGTTCTTAAGTCTTCATAGCCTAAAGCTTTTAATTCTTTTGCAGTAATACCTTCAAGACCAAAGGTTGTTGTTGCAATTAAATCATATTCCATATTATTCTCCTCTATTTTTCTTCGTAAATTTTTACTGAATCATTACCATCAATTTCTTCTATTTCTACCGCTATTATTTCACTTTTTGAAGTTGGGATATTCTTACCTACATAATCAGCCCTTATTGGTAATTCTTTATGTCCTCTATCTATCAATACAGCTAATTGTATTTGTTCTGGCCTTCCTGAATCAATTATAGCATCAATTGCCGCCCTTACTGTTCTACAAGTATATAATACATCATCTACTAATATGACCTTTTTACCTATAACATTTACACCTAAATCCATATTATTAACTCTAGGCATATCTTTTATTTCAGTTATGTCATCTCTATATAATGATATATCAACATAGCCTACAGGAACTTTTATTCCTTCTATATTTTCTATATTTCTTGCAATTCTTTGTGCTAAAGGATATCCTCTTCTTTTAATACCAATTAAAACTATGTTTTCAATACCTTTATTTTTTTCAATTATTTCATGTGAAATTCTTATTAAAGTTCTTTTTATTGCTTTATCATCTAATAAATTTGCCTTTAAGTTCATTTAAATCCACCTCTATTTTCTTATATTTTCTAATAATTCTAAATAATATTTAGGTAAATCTGAATCAAATTCCATATATTCCTTAGTTCTTGGATGAATAAATCCTAAAGTTTTTGCATGTAATACTTGACCTTGTAATTTAAACTTTTGCTTTTTATTACCATAAATAGGGTCCCCAACTAAAGGATGCCCAATTGAAGACATGTGAACTCTAATTTGATGTGTTCTTCCTGTTTCTAGCCTGCATTTTACTAAGGCTGTTCCATTATTATATTGCTCTAAGACTTCATAATGGGTTACGGCTCTTTTTCCATCTTCAACTATAGCCATCTTTAATCTATCTTTTTTATTCCTTCCTATAGGTTTATCCACGATTCCATCAGATTTACTAAATCTACCCTCAACTAATGCATAATACTCTCTCTTTATAGTATGTTCTTTGAATTGCTGCGCTAAACTATTATGAGCTTCATCATTTTTAGCTATTACTAATATTCCAGATGTATCTTTATCTATTCTATGGACTATTCCAGGTCTTATAATACCATTTATTCCTGATAAATCTTTACAATGAAACAGCAGTGCATTTACTAATGTTCCACTATAATTACCTGGGGCAGGATGTACAACCATTCCTTGTGGTTTATTTAGTACTATTACATCTTCATCCTCATAAACTATGTTAAGTTCTATATCTTCTGCTTCTACATCAAGATCCATTGGAGCTGGTGTACTTACTATTATTACATCACCATTTCTTAGTTTATAATTACTCTTGACTTCTTTATTATTCACTATAATTGCATTAGAATCTATTAATCCTTGTATAAAAGATCTAGATTTTCCATCTATAACATTAACTAAATATTTATCTATTCTAACTCCAATGTCTTCTTCTTTTATTTTAAATACTAATTCGTCCATTAATATTGTTCTCCATTTTCCTTATAATTCTTTACACATTATAATACATAAGAACTTTACACTCAATAGTAAAAAGAAAATAAAAAATCCGTATTAAACGGATTTTATGTATTAGTTCTTTGCAAAGAAGCTTTTTATTTCGTCCATATCTTCAGTATAAACTTCTTCTATTTCTTCTATGTTCTTACTGGATAATTCAATAACATCAATTGCTGCTTCTTCTAATGGTTCTGATATATTATAATTCTTAGTTAAGTCCTTCTCTAATTCATCAAAAGTTTCTGTTTGTGCATTCATAAAGTTTCTAAATTTAGCTCTAAACTTTATGAACTCTTGCTTTACCTTTTCATATTCATCATTTATAGAAACTACATCATTATGAGCCTTGTCTAAAATTTTCTTAGCAGAATCATTTGCATTTTTCAAAATTATTTCTGCCTCTTTTTGTGATGACTCTCTTGCTTGTTCAGCTGCATTTTGCGCTAATAACAGTGTGTTTTGAATTGTATTTTCTATTTTTGAATAATGCTCTAATTTTTCATTAACTCTTGATAAATTTTCTTTTAATCTTGAGTTCTCTTTATAAAGTTCTTCATAATTTTCTATAATTTCATTGATAAATTCATCAACTTCATCACTACTGTAGCCTCTAAACCCCTTTTTGAATTCTTTATTACTTATATCCATTGGAGTAAGTTTCATAAAATCACCTCTACACATTATATATATTTTTTTACTACAATTCTCTGCTTCCCACTTCTAGTTTCGCCAATTATTTCGCCAATTATAAACTTTCCAATTCCTCTGATTGTAACTCTAGTATCTTTTGAAATTTCTTGACTTTTATCTCTAGCTTTGACATAATCTATTAACACTTTGCCACTTTCTATAATTTCAATTGCTTTTGATCTTGATACATTCGAAATTTTTGCTACAATACTGTCTGCTCTTAATGAAGATACATTTATAAATATTTCTTCAAACTGAGCAGAGGGCAATTCATTATTATCTTCTATCACTTTTATCTCAATTGGAGACTTTCCAATATGTGATAAATTATTCAATATAAAATCACTTATATCTTCTAAGACAGGAATATATGCTTTATCTTCTTTAACTATTATGTCTCCTAATTTATCACGCTCAATTCCCAATGACAATATTGATCCTAAATAATCTTTATGTTTCAAATTTGAAAAATTAGATTTATTACTTATTCTTAAAATTTTAATAGGATAATTGGTTTTATAATAATTATTAAAAGCAATTATTCTTCTTTCGGATTCTTCAAAAAGTCCATTTGTTTCAACTACAAAATTGCTATTATTACAGTTTCCCTCAAAAAAACTCCATATATTTGGTGAATGAAAGTTATTTGTAAATATAGGTATATCTTTTTCATAAGCTAATTTATATTTTTCATATATTTTTAAAGCTTCGTTTATATCTTCTTCACTAAAGCTTTTTATTACAGTTTCTTTTTTTAACATTAAATCTACATCCTATTGTTAATTAAAATATTAATTATAAACTATTAATAAACATTATGTTTGATTAATTATTTATTCCAATTAAATAATGCCTTTGAGCTAAGTTCATTTTTTAATTCATTTGTAACTTCCACATTAGAAGGTGATAATAAGTAAACTCTTTGCTCTATTTCTTGTAATGTAGCACCTAAAACATAACAAGATCCACTTATAAAGTCTACTAATCTTTGTGCTACCTTTGTTTCTAAAGTAGTTGCATTAACTAACACTATTTTTCTTGCTTTTATAGCATCAGCAATTTCTCTTGCATCATCATAGCTATTTGGTTTTGTTACCATTACCTTTGCTGTAGATGCAGTATGAATATTTACTACTTTATTTCCTTTTTGTTTTGATATAATTGGTTCAATTTCTTCTTGTATTTCTTCTTCAAGTTCTGTATCTTCTAAATCCTCTAAATCATCCTCATATTCACCAAGTCCAATTATTTCTTTAAATTTTCCAAACATGTTACCCATTCGTTAATCCTCCTAATATATTTCTTTTACCAAATATTCCTTCACCAATTCTTATTAAATTAGAGCCTTCTTCAATAGCTATTTTATAATCATTAGTCATCCCCATAGATAAGATTTCCATCGAAATATTTTTATATGACCTTTTACTTAAAGTATCATATATATCTTTCATTTTTTTAAAATAATATCTATTTTCAGTATCATTTCCTTTTGGAATTATGGCCATTAATCCTTTAACTTTACAATTATTACATAATTCAATTTCATTTATTAAACCATCTAACTCTTCCTCAAAAATTCCACTTTTATTTTCCTCTTTGCCTATATTTATTTGTATTAAAAGATTAGCTATAAAACCTTCTTTTGAAAATTCACTTTCTATCTTTTTTAATAGTTTAATACTAGATAATGAATGTATTAAATAGACTTTACCTACTAAATACTTAACTTTATTAGTTTGCAAACTACCTATAAAATGCCACCTTATATCTTTTTCAAGAATTTCTTCTTTTTCAATAAGCTCTTGTACTTTATTTTCGCCAAAATCTTTTTGTCCAGCCTTATATGCAAGTTCTATATCTTCTATAGGCTTAGTCTTTGAAACTGCTACTAATGTGACATCTTTTGATAAATTTTCTTTTATTTTATTTATATTTTCTTCTATAACCAAGTCTTTTCCTCCTAAAGAAGTTATTAACATATACACTGTAAATATTCTTCAAAAAAACTTAAATTCCTTCAATTTTAAAATATTTTTTAATAAAATTTTATTTTTTCTGATATACTTCCATATATTTCACATCTGTATTTTGTTTTGTTGCAGAAATCACTATTTCATCTTTTTCTGACACCTCTATTTTTAATTTTCTTAAAAGCAATTTTTGTATAAAACTATTTTCTGCTAATAAAGATGCTTTCATTTCCTCGGGATTGCCTATAGCATAAATATAAAATGGAGATGAAACATTTGATTGATCTTCAAATGCTATAGCCGCCGAATAACATATTACTCCAGTATTAGGTAGTATTCTATGATCATTTATGGCTATAGCTTCTGCGCCTGCATTTTTTAACTCATTTAAAACCATTGCTGCGTCAGAATCATGGAATATCTTTCTCCATATCTCATAATAAGATTCTAAGTTATAATTTATATCTCCATCTAATATCTTTATTACTAATCCCGGCCCTTTAACAGATGTGATTCCACCTAAAGCTCCATAATCAATTAACTGATTTTTCATATCTTCAACTAGCTTCTTACTCTTCTCAGGATCATTACCTTCATATTTACTTATTTTGTATCTATAATCTATATTTTCATTTTTTATTTTTTCTATTTCTTTGTACAATTTACTTCTTTCTTCTACTGCATTTTTATATTCAACTGCATTTAAAGATACATTAATCTTAGTATTATTTGCATTAATTCCAATTATTATAAGCAATCCTGTTACAACTGATGCCGATAAAATAAAAAATGTTGATTTTATATTTTTCATTTATTCACCTCGTTCACGAGATTTTAACTTTTCAATTAATAATCTTCTTATAACTGCAAAGTTATCAAATATTCTACCTCCAAAAACAATAACTGCTGCTATATACATTGGAATTCCAAGCTTATCTCCTAAGTATGCAAGACCCGCCGCTAACAATGCATTACCAAAGAAACCTGAAATAAATATATCTGATTTAAAGTTTTTTGATAAAGATGCTCTAACCGCACCAAAAACAGAATCTAAACATGCTAAAATTGCAACAGACATATAGGGAGATAAGGTCTCTGGTATATTTACATCTAATAATAATCCTAAAAGTACACCTATTAATAATCCAATAAATGCTATCATCAAAATCTCCCTCCTTTAATTTATAGGTTTAACAAATTCACTTGTTAAAGACTGAGTGGTTTTATTTATTATAATCTCGTCACTTTCTTTTACTTCGCTATTATAATTTTGTAATGCTTGATACTCTAATACTCCAACAAAAGTTACTGCATTTTTTAACGCTTGCTTATCGCCTATAGCTTTTATTACTATCTTATCATTAGGATCTATTCTTCCAGCTGATCCTATCCAAATCCAATTTCCTGAATTCCTTATACCACTTTGTGGAGTAATTCTATAATCATTTACAGATATTGCTTCTGCTTTTGCAAATTTTAAAGAATTAACTATATAAGCTATTTCTTCTTCACTAATAATTCTAGTTGTAGTTGAATTATTAGAGCCAAAAATATTAGTTTTAGGAGTTATAGTTATAACTACTCCTGGACCCTTAACATCCACTAACCCTAAATTCATTCTAGTATTATCAAGCTGCTTTTTTATTTCTCCTTCAACAGCACCATCTTTTGCAACGGTTTCTTCTAGTTGCTTCAGTTTTTCGGATAATATATTATTAGACTCTAAGAACTCTTCTTTTTCTTTTTTTAATGCTTCTATTTCTGCAATTATATCTAAATTTTGAACTATTTTATTTTCTTTATTTTTTTCATTAAGTAATTTAAATTGATGCGCAAGCAAAAATCCTAAAAATGCACAAACAACTGCAACAAATATTTGTGATGTAATCTTCTTCATATAGCTTCCCCCTTTACTAATCAATTTGCTTTATAACTGGTGGACCATTAAAACTCATATCAATATACCCCTTTGAAATAACTCCTTGTTCAATTGCATTAAGAGCCAAATTCATTTTATGTGCTAAGTTAGTAATATCTCCAATTATTATTTCTACATTTCCTATATAACATACTATATTATTTATATCTTTAATATCTATTTTAGAAAAAACATATTCTTGTGGCATTAACTCTATTATTTGATAAAACTTCTCTAATACATTTTTCAAATTAGGATTATCAGTTACCTTATCTCCTACAGTCTTTTCCGTTAAATCAGCTCCTGTAAGCATAATTAAATTTCTGCCTTCTAAACTATCTAACTCTTCCACAATTATTCCTTCATTATTAATTGCCTTTAAATTTCCTTCACTTTCAAAATAATAAGCTATTTTATTTTCCTTTATATTTATATTCAAACTATTTATACCTTTTTTAGTTATTTTTATTTCTTTTACATAAGGATTTTCTTTTAGTTCTTTTTCAATCTCATTATAATCTATAGTGAATATATTTTGCCCTATATTATATTTTAGTTTTTCTTGTAAACTTTCATTTGTTAAAGTCACTAAGCCTGTTAAATTAATTTTTTTCAAATTGAATAAAGGTGATTTATATATAAATATTATAATTCCTATTGTAAAAACAAACAAAGCTAAAATTAATCTTTTTATTACTTTCTTCTTCTTTTTTTTTCTTATAAATTGATTTGTATTATTCATAATTCCCCTACTTTTACATAATATAATCACTTACTATAATAATATCACTTTCTGGGTATTTTTTCATTATTATTTTTACTAAATTTAAACTTTTTATAATAATTTAATAATTTTATAATAATTTAATACTTTTCTCACATAAAAAAGAGTGAGAATTAACATTAAAACTCACTCTTCACAATAACAATTTATATCTCTTTTCCTTGAACTTGTCTTGATATGTTTAAAAGTATCCCTATTGCCATCATATTAATCACAAGAGATGTACCTCCGTAACTTATAAACGGCATTGGAACTCCTGTTACAGGCATAGAACCTGTTACAACTGCAATATTAATAATTGCTTGAACTGCAATTATTGATGTTATTCCTATAGCTAATAATGTTCCATAAGTATCCTTAGCTTTCATTGCAACCTTTATACCTCTCCATACAAAAAATATAAATAATACAATTATAAATAAACAGCCAATTAATCCAAGTTCTTCACCTATAATAGAAAATATAAAATCATTATGAGGTTCTGGCATATACAAAGTTTTTTGTCTTGATTGGCCAAGACCTAATCCTGTCACTCCTCCAGCACCTAGCGCGTAAAAAGATTGAATTAATTGATATCCATCTCCTGCTGGATCTTTCCATGGATTTAAGAAATTAAGCATTCTTGCTCTTCTATAATCTTCTCCAAAGATAAATAACATAACTGCAACTAACAATACTGGAGCAACTTTTCCAAATAAATCTTGAATTCTTCCACCTGCCACAAAAAGCATTATAAAAGTAACAATCATAATTATTGCAGCTATACTTAAGTTTTTTTCAGCCAATATCATTGCTGCAAAGAATCCTGATACTCCAAGATATGGTACTATACCAGACCAAAACTTTTTAACTCCATCTCCTTTTAAATCTAAGCTCATAGCTAAAAATAAGACTATAACATATTTCGTAAGCTCTGATGGTTGAAATGATAATGGTCCAAGTTGAATCCATCTTTTCGCACCATTTACTGCTGGAAAGAAAAATACTGCTATTAACAATGGTACTGTTATTATTAAAAGATGTGGAGTAATTCTTTTTAGCTTATGATAATCAAAACTAACCATAAAACCCATAGCTATCAATCCAGTAATTGCCCAAATTAATTGTTTTTTTAAGTACACCATACTATCGCCTTCTTTGAACATCGCATAGTATGAACTTGCTGAATATATCATAATTACCCCTATTGCTAATAAAAATATAACGGAATAGAATATACCATAGTCAATTTCACCCACTTTTCCATGGGCTTTTTTTTCTCTCATAAAAACTCCTCCAATTCAGTAATTAAAGGGCTATAAATCCTATAAAGCTTAATATCACAGTCACTATAGCAAAAACTGTAACAATTTTTGTTTCACTCCATCCTTCTTGCTCAAAATGATGATGAATTGGTGCCATCTTAAACAATCTTTTTCCCCTTAATTTATAAGAGGAAACTTGTAGTATTACTGATATTGTTTCAAAAACATATATTCCACCAACAATAAATAATACTAATGGCAGCTCTAAGACTAATGCAATAGTAGCTACAGCACCTCCAATTGCTAGTGATCCTGTATCACCCATAAATACTTTGGCAGGATATGCATTGAATTTTAAGAATCCTAATAACCCACCTGCTAATACAATTGAAAATACTGCTAATGATTCATGTTTCATTATAAATGCTACAACTGCAAAAAATGTTAATACTAAAACACTTACAGTAGATGCTAAGCCATCTAACCCATCTGTTAAATTAACTGCGTTAGTTGCACCTGCATAATAAACTATTACAAAAGGAATATAAAGTATACCAAGTGGAATTTTTGTATCTATAAATGGTATTCTTAAACTTGTTCCTAAGTTAACATATCCATATACTGCAATAGCAGTTGAAAATATAACCAATAATAACATCTTTTGCCATGCCTTTAATCCTTCATTTTCCTTTTTCACAATCTTTAGAATATCATCTAAAAATCCTATAAATCCAAAAGCAAGTAATGAATAAAGTGCAATCATAGCTTCATCTGTTGGATTAAATCTCATTACCACCATTACTATAGCTGTTGAGATTATAAATATAACTCCTCCTATAGTTGGAGTTCCAGCTTTTTTCAGATGGCTTTGAGGCCCTTCTTTTCTTATATTTTGACCAAACTTTAATCTTCTAAGCATTGGTATTGTTATAGGTCCTAGTACTAACGATATTATAAAAGCTAATACTAATCCCAAAGTTAAATTTGATGTAAATATGTCTATTAATTTATCCCCCATTGTTCCTGCCCTCTAAAAAGGACAGTTCACCTCCTTCGTTATATTGAGACTTCTTCCAATGAACTAACTATATCTTCAAACTTCATACCTCTTGAAGCCTTTACTAAAACTACATCATTTTCTTTAATTATAGTGCTTAAATTATTTATACACTCTTCTTTTGTAGTAAAAGTAATTAAGTTTTCTCCTGCAAATCCTTCTTTAAAACAATCATTATATTTTCCTATTGCTATTAATAAATCTACTTTATTTAAAGCATATTTTCCTACTTCCTTATGAGAATTTGCAGCTTCTTCACCTAGTTCATTCATAGTCCCAAGTATAGCTATTTTCCTTCCTATTTTATAAGTACTAAGTACATCCATTGAAGATTTCATTGAGTCTGGACTAGCATTATAACAATCATTTATAATTGTTATCTTATTTTTTTTAATAACTTGCAGTCTCATTGATGTAGCTTCTAAATTTTTTATCCCTCTTTTCATTTCATTAAAAGTTACATTTAATTTTTTAGCTACTTCTATTGCAAGCATTGAATTTAATACATTATGTTTGCCAGCCATCGGTATTGTAAATATAATTTCTTCTTCTTTATCTTTAACAGTAAATGTTGTTTTGTCCTCCTCTAGTATAATATTAAATGCATAAACATCATATTCATGATTATATCCAATTTTTAGGATTTCAAAACACTTGTCTTGTATTTTTAGCAAGTTTTCATCTTCTCCATTTATTATAAGAGAGTTTTCTTCACCAAAATAATTGAATATCTCACTTTTAGCCTTCAATATATTTTCTTGAGTTTTTAAGTTTTCTATATGAGATAACCCTATGTTAGTAATAACAGCTATATCAGGTCTTGCACAATTTGCAAGAACATCTATCTCTCCTAGGTTACTCATTCCCATTTCTAAAACTGCAACATCTATTGAACTATCAAGTTCTAAAATCATAATAGGTAATCCTATTTGATTATTAAAGTTTCCTTTAGTTTTAAAAACCTTATATTTCTCACTTAAAAATGCTGCAATTAAATCTTTTGTAGAAGTTTTTCCACATGACCCAGTAACACCTACTATTTTTAAACCTAACTTTTTCCTATAGTAATGAGCAAGCTGTAATAAAGCTTTTTCTGTATCTTGAACTTTTATTACCGTTTCTAAATTATCTCTATTATTTAAATCAAATAGTACTTCATCAATTATTGCTACAGAGGCTCCTTTTTTAAAAGCTTCTAAAACAAATTTATTTCCATTAAAATTTTCACCCTTTATAGCTAAATATACATTATTTTTTTCTATTTTTCTTGTATCAATGCAAATACTATTAAATTCAGTTTTGCCCATAAATATTACTTCGCCATTTACAGCTTCTAAAAGCTCTTTTAAAGATAATTCCAATTTATCCACCTCTAATTATTTCTTCTTATTTGCTAAAATATCATCTACTATTTCTCTTTCATCAAAATGAATTACACCTTCATTAACAATCTGATAATTTTCATGTCCTTTTCCAGCTAAAACAATCACATCTCCTTCTTCTGCCATGCCTAAAGCAAGCTTAATTGCCTCAACTCTATTTTCAATTGCTAAATAATTTGATTTTTTAATACCTGCAACTATTTCTTTTATAATTACCATTGGATCTTCTTCTCTTGGATTATCTGATGTTATTATTGCTAAATCAGCAAGTTCAGTCCCAATTCTTCCAAGCTCAGCTCTTTTAACTTTATCTCTATCTCCGCCACATCCATAAACAGCTATTAATCTATTTTTAGTAAATCCTTTTAATGTTTCTAAAATATTTTTTAATCCATCAGGAGTATGGGCAAAATCTATTATTATATCATATGGTATATCATATTTGTATCCTATTCTTTCACATCTACCAGGTACAACAACATCTAATAAGCCTTTTCTCATTAATTCTTTATCTATACCTAAAATGCTCATTGCCCCCACAGCACCTAGCGCATTATACACATTGTATTCTCCTGGCAGCACAGAGTTAAATTCTTCTCCATTTATCTTAAAATGTATGTCTCCTTCTTTTAACATAAGATCTGAAGCTTTAAAATCACTCTCATTTTTTATTGAATACGTCTTTATTTCTTTATTATCTAATTTTTCAACATCTCTTAATACTCTATAACCGAAATCATCGTCAACATTTATTACACAAGACTTACTTCTTTGAAATAATTTAAATTTTGCATCATAATAATTATCAAAAGATTTATGAAAATCTAGATGGTCTCTTGTTAAATTTGTAAATATTCCTATTTCGAACTCACATCCGTATACTCTATCTAAATATAGTGAATGTGATGAAACCTCCATAACGCAATATTCACAATCTGCCTCTACCATGTCCTTAAATAATTTCTGAAGCTCTAATGATTCAGGAGTGGTTCTTTCAGACTTAATTTTGGTATCACCTATATAATTAGCTATAGTTCCAACTAAACCAACTTTTTTACCTGCCTTTTCTAGCATAGATTTTAAAAGATATACCGTAGTAGTTTTTCCATTTGTTCCTGTAACACCTATTAATTTTAATTTCCTAGTTGGATGTCCATAATAGTTAGCCGCCATTAAAGCAAGAGCTTTTCTTCCTTCTTTAACAAGTAATACTGTTACATCATTTTCTTTAATATCTATATTTTTTTCACAAATTATTACTTTTGCTCCTGCTTCTATTGCCTTATTAGCATAATTATGTCCATCAACTTCAAAGCCTGTAAGACATACAAATAAGTCATCTACTTCTATTTTTCTACTATCATATTGAATGTTATTTATTTCCTTTTCTAATTCTCCACTTAATAATTGATAACTTACTCCATTTAATAAATCTAATAACTTCATTTCACCATCTCCTTATTATTCTAAAAAGAACTCCCTATCTCTTTTGTATAAAATTTTAGCATGTGAGTTTCCCACATGCTAATGTAAAGGGATATTCTAAATTAATCTCCGTATTCATCGCTTAATATAAGTTTTACATTAGTTCCTTTTTTAATCATTTCCCCTTTTGGAATACTTTGTTTTATTATAGCTCCTTTACCTTCTGAGGTATAGCTTACACCTAGATCCTCTAAAAGTTTAGTTGCTGAATCTAAAGAGTATCCCCTTAAATCAGGCATAATAACATTTTTATTATAAGACTCTGAGTCTCCTGTGTCTATATTAATCTTAGAATTTTCTTTAACAGTATAGCCTGGATAAGGTTTCACATCTGTTATTATAGACCCATTTCCATCAATATTATACTCTAAATTATATTCTTTTAATATTTTTTTAGCTTCACTAACTTCAAGACCTCTTATTTCTGGAATAACTACATCTTTAACTATACTATCTATATCATCTTTTGATATTTCTGAACTCATGTAGTTGAATATATCAGTGAATAATATATTGGCAAGAGGGGCAACTATTTGTCCTGCATAATAAGTACCTGTTCCAGGTTCATCTATAGAAATAAATATTGAAACTTTAGGATCATCAGCTGGTGCAAAACCCGCTAAAGAAGAAATGTATTTCCCTGACTCATATCCACCACCATTTGGATTAACTTTTTGGGCGGTTCCTGTTTTAGCTGCAGTATGATATCCTTCAACATATGCTTTGCTTGAGCCCCCATAAGAAACAGTTCTTTCTAAATAATCTCTAAGTATAGCTGTTTTTTCTTCACTTAAAACTTCTGTTATTGTTGGTTCAAAATTTTTATCTACAACTATATTGCCTTCATCATCTTTAGATGTAATTTGTTTCATTATATGAGGTTGAATTAATTTCCCGCCATTTACTATACTATTAAAAGCAGTCATATATTGAATTGCATTTACTGTATTAGTTTGACCAAATGAAATTGTAGCAAGGTCCGCTTCAGTAATATCTTCAGTTTTCTTTGTTATTCCTTTTGCTTCTCCTGGCAGGTCAACTCCACTCACCTTACCAAACCCTAATTTCTTAATATATTCATTTAGTTTTTCTTTTCCTATTCTTTTACCAATTTCCATAAACCCAACATTACATGAGTTTTGAAGTATCTCTGGTAATATTTGAGTTCCATGTCCTGATGTTTTCCAACATTTTATTGTATGTGGTCCAACTTTTAAACTTCCATTACAAGTAAAGGTATCAGACTCTTTAACAAGCCCTTCTTCTAAATTTCCTATCATTGTTACAACTTTAAAAATTGATCCTGGTTCAAATGTATCATTAATCAAATGATTTCTCCACATTTTTTGAACTTTTTCTGCAGTATTTGATCCTTCATAATTTTCTACACCTTCATATGGATTATTAGGATTAAAATCAGGTTTATTCACCATTGCTAAAATTTCACCATTAGTAGGATTCATTATTATTATAGAAACTTGCTTTGCTTGGTTATCCTTATATCCTTTTTCCGCTACCTTTTCCGCAAAAGCTTGCAAATTAGCATCTATAGTTAAAACAACATCTTTCCCATCTACTGGAGGAGTAAATTTTGAAATAGTGTATGGAAGCTCATCATTATACTTATCTATTTCTGATATACGCAATCCCGGTGTTCCTGATAAATAAGAATTATATTGTAATTCTACTCCTGTTAATCCTTGTCCATCAATGTTAGTACTTCCTAATACATGTGCTAAGAAGTTTCCATTTGGATAATACCTTTTGGTATCTGGAGATACTATTACTCCAGGTATGTTTAATTCCTTCACTTTATCAGCCGGTTCTTTTTCTATTCTTCTAATTAAGTTGGCACCACCAGCATCAGCACCGCTTGGAAGCTTTGTATTAAGTTTTTTTAATACTTTTTCAACATCAATCTCTAAGGCTTCTGCTATTTTAGGCGCTATAGAATCATTAGTTAAATTTTCCTTCCTTAAATGTGACCGTATTGAATTCAAGTCAAAGTCTACTCTATAAACATTTGCAGATACAGCTAGTTCTACTCCATTTCTATCTAGTATTCTACCTCTTCTTGCATCAATTTTAACTTCACTTGTCCACTGTTCTTCAGCTCTTTCTGAATATTCACCTCTTTTAACTATCATTATGTAAGATAATCTAAATATCAAAAGAGCAAATAAACATGTTAATGCGGTAAGCGCTAATGACATTCTTTTTTTCATTAGCGCTTTATCTCTATAATTCTTTCTATTCACATCAATGCCTCCATGTAATTAATTAAAAACATGTTGAGTGTAACTTAACACTCTTTATCTTGGCACGTGTACTATTTTATTACTTATGTTTATTCATTTAAGTTTGCAAAAAAGTTTTTACTTAAATCTATTTCCACTGAATCATCCTTTTGTGGCATTTTCATTCCAACATTATTAGCAATATTCTTTATATCTACAAACCTTCCATTGTCTTTTAATAACTTTACTCTTAATGCTTCTCCTTCAGCAGTAACAGTCTTTATTTCACTTTTCACTTTTAAAAGATCATTCTGCATTTTATAAACTTTACCATCTCTTGCTATAGTACTAACTCCTAAAATTAATACAACACAAGATACTTGAAGGATGTTTTTAACAATAGCCTTTTTTGCATCTCTTTCTTTTCTTTGTAATTCTCTTTGTTTTTTTTCTTGATTTTCTTTTTCTATTCTTCTGTCTATATCATTATATTTTCTTTTTGGATTTAATGCTGTATTACCTCTTATATAATCATATTCTCTATCGACCATTTTATTACATCCCCCATACATTTTACTTAACTTTTTTTAAATTTTCTCTATAATCCTCAATTTAGCACTTCTACTTCTTGGATTTTCTTCTACTTCTTCTTTACTAGGATCTATAGCTTTTCTACTTATTAATTTAACTTTAGCCACTCCACCGCATACACAAATCGGAAAATCTTTTGGACATGTACATGATGTTGCTAATTCTTTAAATTTAAGTTTAACTATTCTATCCTCCAAAGAATGGAAAGTTATTATTGCCATCCTTCCACCTTTATTTAATCTATTTACTCCATCTTCTATTGCTTTATTTAATATAGATAGTTCACTATTAACTTCTATTCTAATCGCTTGAAATGTTCTTTTTGCAGGATGAGGCCCTTCTCTTCTTGCTTTAGCTGGTATAGCCGCCTTAATTATTTCAACTAATTCCACAGTAGTTTCTATAGGTTTGTTTTGTCTGTTTTCTACTATGAACCTAGCAATTCTTTTTGCAAATTTTTCTTCACCATAGTCTCTTATTATTCTGTAAATTTCAGTTTCTTCATATTCGTTTACAACCTCATATGCAGATAATGAATTTTCTCTATTCATTCTCATATCTAAAGGTGCCTCTTGCATATAACTAAATCCTCTATCACCTTCATCTAATTGATAAGATGACACACCTAAATCCATAAGCATTCCATCTATTTTTTCAATATCTAAAGAATTTAAAATAGAATCTATATTATAAAAATTACTATGAACGAACTTTACATTTTCAAAATTTTGTAACCTTTCACTGGCTGCTTTAAGAGCATCTTTATCTTGATCTATACCAATCAAAGTTCCTTCTTTTGAAAGCTTTTTTAATATCTCTAGGGAATGCCCTCCACCACCTAGTGTCCCATCGACATATATTCCATTTTCTTTAATATTTAATCCTTCTATGCATTCATTTAAAAGCACAGATATATGTTTAAATTCCATAATACTACTCCTTATATTCCTAAATCACTCATTTTTTCAGCAATAGAATCAAAATCCATATCTGACTCATTATATTCTTGCCACTTTTCTTTACTCCAAATTTCAACTCTAGTTAGTACTCCTATACTTACTATTTCCTTTTCTATACATGCATATTCTTTTAAATTTTGTGGAATTAAACCTCTTCCTTGTTTGTCTACTTCAACTTCACAAGCTCCCGAAAAAAAGAATCTAACAAATGCTCTTGCATCTTTATTAGTAAGTGGTAAAGATTTCAATTTATTTTCAAGGGTTTTCCATTCATCCATTGGATAAGCATAAAGACAGCCATCTAAGCCTTTAGTAATTACAAAGTTATTACCTAAACCTTCTCTTAGCTTTACAGGAACTATCATTCTGTTTTTAGCATCTATTGCATGTTGATATTCTCCTATAAACATCTTCATACCTACTTTCTTATAAATTCACTCCACTTTTAACCACTTTTAACCACTCTATACTACTATTCTATAGAATTTTAATGATTTCTTCAAGAATTATTTAACTTTTTAATAATTTATTTTACATAATTAATAAAATCATATGAAATTTTACTAGAATATTTTGAAAATAAAAAAAGACTGATTAATATCAGTCTTTTTTTAATGTAATTAAACATTAAATCTAAAGTTCACTACATCTCCGTCTTTCATAACATATTCTTTTCCTTCTAATCTATAAAGCCCTTTTTCCTTAGCCGCTGCTTCTGAACCACATTCTACTAAAGCATCATAAGAAACTATTTCAGCTCTAATAAATCCTCTTTCTATGTCTGAATGTATTTTACCAGCTGCTTGAGGGGCTTTTGTTCCTTCCTTAATAGTCCAAGCTCTTACTTCTTGAACTCCTGCTGTTAAATAACTTATAAGCCCTAATAATTTATAACTTCCACGAATAAGTTGATCTAGCCCTGATTCTGTTAAGCCATATTCATTTAACATTTCTTGCTTTTCATCATCTTCTAAACCTGATAGCTCTTCTTCAAGCTTTGCACAAACAACAACAACTTCTGAATTTTCACTTTCAGCATGTGCTTTTACTTTTTGTACATATTCATTATTTGTGTTTCCTTCCATCATATCATCTTCTGATATGTTACATGCATAAAGTACTGGCTTGGAAGTTATCAAAAATAATCCCTTTATTAATTCTTCTTCTTCTTCAGTAACTTCTAAGGTTCTTATAGGTAGGTTTTGCTCTAAATGAACTTTAACTTTTTCCATTAAAGCATACTCTTCCTTAGCTTTCTTATCTCCGGATCTAACTTGCTTAATTGATCTTTCCATTCTTCTTTCTAGCACTTCTAAATCAGCAAATATAAGTTCTAAGTTTATAGTTTCTATATCTCTTATTGGATCAACTGAACCTTCAACATGAACAACATTTCCATCATCAAAACATCTTACAACATGAACAATTGCAGAAACTTCTCTTATATGAGATAAAAACTTATTTCCTAATCCTTCACCTTTAGAAGCACCTTTTACTAGTCCTGCTATATCATAAAACTCAACTGCAGTATAAACTTTCTTCTTAGTATTATACATTTTTTCTAAAACATCTAATCTTTTATCTGGTACACTAACTACTCCAACGTTTGGCTCTATAGTACAAAAAGGATAGTTTGCTGACTCCGCTCCAGCTTTTGTAATTGCATTAAATAAAGTACTTTTACCTACGTTTGGTAAACCAACTATTCCTAAATTCATCTATGTACATTCCTTTCTTCTCTTAAATCATATCTTTAAAATTATACTCTACAATATTAATTATTTCAACATATATAAGCCATAATAAGGATTTGGTATTTAATCTAAAAATATAAGAATTGATAATACTTTATAAATTGTGAAGCACTTTTCACTATTTTGCTTCACAAAATATCATAATCGCCAATTAATAGCATTTATACATTGTATTTCTATGTGTAAAAGAATCATTTTAGATAAAAATAAAGTTATAAGTTATAGTTAAGATAAAACAGTTTTTATTATCAACTTAATACTTAAATATATTTAATAAAAGGTGGTGAAATAATGAAAAAAGTAAATATATTTACTACTTTAATATTATCTTTAATTATTATTTGTACTTTTTCTTTTATCCCTATAAATGCTCTAGCTTCTGATGATTTAGAACTTAATTGGTATTTTGTAAATAGAGAAAAAGGGAAAACTCCAGAACCACCTAAAGAGTCTGTTGGCTTTTTTAGTGACTTTGGCGCTTACTATGTAGGTGATACAAACTCTAAAATATTATACCTAACTTTTGATGAAGGTTATGAGAATGGTAATACTCCAAAGATTTTAGACATTTTAAAAGATGAACAAGTTCCTGCTGCATTTTTTGTAGTTAAACCTTATATAAAAGAGCAACCTGATATAGTTAAAAGAATGGTAGATGAAGGACATCTAGTTTGTAATCACACATCACATCATCCATCCATGGCCAGTATTTTAGATAATGAGAAGTTTACTAGAGAATTTACTGAAGTAGAAGATGAATTTAAAGCTTTAACTTCACAAGATATGCCTAAATTTTTTAGACCTCCAATGGGTAAGTATTCTAAAAATTCCTTAAAGAAAACTCAAGATTTAGGATACAAAACAATATTTTGGAGTTTTGCTTATAAAGATTGGCTTGTTAATAAGCAACCTGAAGAATCTGCTGCAATAAAGAAAATAGTAAATGGAGCTCATCCAGGTTCTATAATATTATTACACGCTGTTTCTGATACAAACACTAAAATATTAAAAACTGTAATTCAGGAACTTAAATCTCAAGGATATGAATTTAAATCTTTAAATGAATTACCCTAAAAAAGTATAGTCTCTTTTGAGACTATACTTTTTTAGGGTATATTATATCTTCAACTACATTTATAATATTACACTTTTTAACATAAGAGTTATTAAGTATAGTTTTACATTTATTTTCTATTTCATTACAAATTTCTTCTTCTCTTAAGAAGTTTAAATTAACTTTCACATTAATTATAGAACTTTCTATTGCTGAGTGTAATAAGATAGTTGCAACTCCAGCATCAGAAATTAAATTTTTATTACCATATCTAACTGCAAATTCAATATTATCATAAAACTTAATACATTCTTCTGCTAATAATAAAGGTGTTTTCATTGCCTTTATTGTATTTTCTTTAATTTTTTCTTTTCTTAATGCAATCTCCTCTTCACTATCCTTAGGTAATTTATAGCTATCCATTAAGTTCAAAAAGTCTTTTCTATCTTGTTCCATATAATTTTGAAATTTATCAGTAAATTCCTTAGCTTCTTTTTGTAATTGAAGCATCTTATTTTTCTCTGAATTATTCAATTTTTCAAATGCCTTTTTATCTACTGTTAGTGAATAAACCATAGAATTTAATGAACTAGCTAAGGCAGCTACTAATGCTGCAACACTTCCGCCTCCTGGTGAAGGTGCATCTGAAGATAATTCTTCTATAAATTTATCTATACTATACTCTTTAAATAACATAATTAACCTCTCTTACTTAATATTAAATCATAAACTTTTAGTATTTCTCTTGTTATTTTGTCTTTAGAAAATCTTGATATACATTCATTTCTTATATCTTCTGGATTATAAGAGTTTATATTTGCCATTATATATTTCATTGCATTTCCTAATTCATCAATATCATCAACCTTAACTATTAATCCATTTTTAGGATTTATGATATCTTCTGCACCACCATTATAAGTTCCTATAATAGGTTTTCCTGATGCTAAAGCTTCAATATAAACAACTCCAAATGTTTCATATCTTGATGCTAAAACAAAGGAATCACATATGCTCATATAATGTGAAACTTCTTTTCTAGACAAAGCTCCTAGAAAGTCTACTTGATTTTCTATTTTTAACTCTTCACATAACTTAATTAAGAAATCTTTTTGACTTCCATCTCCACCTACTAACAACTTAGAATTTGTTCCTTTAAAATATTTAGCGTATGATCTTATAAGTGTATCTATTCCCTTTTCACCTTCTAAAAATGCTAAAGAAAAAAAAGTGAATTTTTCGTTTTTAGTATTACTTATATAGAAGTTTTCCATAGGTATTAAATTATGTATAATATTTATATCTTTTCTTCCACAAAACTCTGACATTTCTTTTTTTAATCCACTTCCTACAGCTATAAGTATATCTGCTTCAGAATAAGACTTTTTTATTAAAGGCTTATAACTATCCTTAATGTACACAGCTTTTTTCAAAGAAGAATGTTCTGTTATTATTAGTGGGATATTATACTTTTTAGAAATATAATTAGCACTTATCCCCGCCCAAAATGAAGATTGGCAATGTATTATATCTACTTTGCCTTCTCTTTTTATTATTTCTTTATATAACTTTTCTAATCTTCTATTAAATACTTTAAACATCATAGGATTCTTAGGAAGGTAATTAAAGTTTTTATATCTATATGTTTTTAATCCTTCCTCAATCTCATAATTTAAGCCATTTTTTTCTTTTATCTTAAAAGCTAATGTCAATGGCCAAATTTCATTATAAGCAATAGTAATTTTGATTCCACATTCTTGAAGGGCTAGTGCCTGCTCTTTAAAAAAACTTCCATGAACCGGATTTCTTTTATTATGATACCATGATGGTATAAACATAATATGCATAGCTACTCCCCCTTTAAAATAGAATTTAATTTTTTCGATATATTTTCCCACTCATACTCCTTAATTGGATTTGAGTTGTTTCCACTTAATATTTTTTCCGATAACTCTACAATTTTTTTTGAAATATCTTTGGAATTATTTAAGGCTATATTACATTTATCTAAGTTTTTCACTACATCTATTATAGGATCTTTTTCATCACCTAAAACAACTAATACATATCCATTACATCCAAAATAATCATATATTTTTGCTGGTATTTGTTTTGAATTCTTGTTACCAAAAAGTAATAATATGTCTGCATTAATCATATATCCCAAAGCTTCTCTATATGGTATTCTATTTGATACTTTTACATTACTTATTTTAGATAAGTCATATTTAACATCTTCATCATCTATATTCCCAAAAAAAAGTATATTTAAATTTTCATATAGATTATTATCATCTAAATTAAGTTTATTTACCGCTTCAATAAAAGGTCTTACATCTCTAAGCTTCGAAAAAATCTCTCCAGTATAAACTATATTTATCTTTTTCTTATCTATTAATTTGGGATTTTCTTTTTCCTTTATATCAAAATATGTTTTTTCATCATAACCTCTTGTAATAGTATAAGTATCTTCCTTTTTTATATTGTAAGTTTCAATATAATCATCTCTATTAGCTTTTGTTACAAATATATATTTATCTGCTAAATTAATTACATTTTTTTCATATCTTTTCTCAAAGTTTCTTCTTATAAAGTTTGAGTCTTCTCGTGTAGAATCCTTAAGCCAAGGATCACTCCAGTATGTTATCCATTTAAGGTTTGGAAATTTCTTTTTAATCTTATATGCACATATATGACTTGATGGTGGCTCATGCATAGAAAACATAACATCAAATGCTTCTTTTTCCATAAGTTTAATTCCATATTCACTAGCTTTAAATGCCCAATATAAATACATGTCTGGTACTGCTAATATTTTTTTTACTGTTCTTAAAGCACTCTTAATTTTGACTTTTCCTATAGTAGTATTAGTCTCTGACATTTCTTTATATTTTTTTGGCATAATTGCTTCAAATAACTTTCCACCTGATATTATATGTAAATTAATTTTCTTATCTAACATATTAAATATATATTCATCATAATAAATTGAATTTGAAGGAAAGTTCACTGTTAATAAATGAATATTATTATCTTCAATCCTTGCTAAATTATTTAAATATTGAAGAGTTTCAATTGATGCTGAATTATTAATCAAAGGTGAATAACATGCAATAAATAATATTTTCATTTTCTTAATTTAACCCTCCTTCTTAAATTTCATCTTTATCATATTTAAAGCTTCATTAAATTCTTCTATTTTTAGAATCTTACACATAATCATAAATATTACAGCTCCAAGGCTTCCATCAGTTAAAATAATAATAAAAGAATTTTCTATACTTAACAAACTATTTATAAAATAGAGAATTAAAATCATTAATGTTGAACTTAATATGATTTTACTAATTTTTATAATAACTTCACTTATATTAAAACTTCCAACTACTTCTTTAGTTGAATTTAGGAGTAATAAAGCTATCACTAATGATGATACAGATGTTGCTATAGCTATACCTAGAACCCCCATATATTTAGATAAAATAATGCTTAAAGCTATATTTATTACAACACCAATTATTCCATTAATTGTAGTAACCTTTGTTTTCTTCATTGAAAATAGTGATGAATTTAAAATATCTCTTATTCCTGCAAAAGGTAGCTGCAAAGAATATCCAAATAAAGCCATGGAAGTTAGAACAACAGCACTTGAATCAAACTTCCCTCTTTCATAAAATACTGTAACTATTTCTTTACTTAAAAATAACATTCCAAAAGTTATTGGAATTAAAAATAAGCAAATTATTATTATTGATTTAGTTAAGTATTTTATAAATCCTTGCTTATCACCAGCATTTAGCCTATTTGCCATTAAAGGATAAATTACTGAGACTATTGATGTTGTTATTGCTGTATTAGCAAATGTAACTATCCTTTGTGAATACTCTAAAGATGCCATTGCACCAGTATTTAATCCTGATGCTAAACTTTTATCTACAAGCATATTTATTGAATTGGCTCCAGCTCCAACTATAACAGGAAGTATCAAAATTATCATACTTCTAAGTTTTTCATCTCTTAAATCTATATATAATTTAAATCTATAACCTTGCTTATATAATGAAGGAATTTGAACTAATACCCTAAGTAAATTTCCTAGAACGTTAGCAATTGTTAATCCTATAATGCTCACTTCAGCAAAAAAAACTAGATATACTATTATTGGAATATTAAAAAATAGTCCTAATAATGATGGAACAATAAAGTCTTCGCATACCTGCAATATAGAGGCAAAGCAGGCATTAACACATAATAGAATTATATTTATTAAAGTTATTCTAGTTAAAAATATAGTTAGTTCAATTTGCTCTTTAGTAAACTTAGGTACAAATATATTAACAATCTCCTTTGTAAATATTAAACCTAATACAATTACAACTATTGATAATATACTTAAGATAGTCACAACGTTATTTGAAAACTTAAACATCTCATCTTTATTTTTATTATGTCTAATTTCACTAAGTATTGGTATAAATGTTGTTGATATTGCAAGCCCAACTATCATAAATACTGATTCAGGAATTGCAACTGAGGCAACATATATATCATAAGATCCTTCTACTCCAAAATGATATGCAGCTAACATATCTCTACCAAAACCTATTACTCTGCTTAATATAGTCATAAGCATTACTATGAAAGTTGCTTTGAAAATCGTATTTTTACTCATATATCACCTTTTTGTTTTTAGCAACAAGTAGTAAAAATTTAGGAATACTACCAAGCCTCTTTATTCTCCAAGGTTCCCTTGAAACTCTATATAACCACTCCAGCCCAATTTTTATCATCCATTTGGGAGCTCTATTAACTTTTTCTGCAATTACATCAAAGCTCCCACCAACACCCATGAATATTTTACATGGTAATTCTTCCATATATCTTACTATAAATTGTTCTTGTCTTGGGCACCCCATGGCTACGAAAATTGCATATGGTTTTTTTTCTTTTATATCTTTTATTATTTCATCTGCTTTATTTATATCAAAAAATCCATTTCTATAGCCTACAATATTTATCTTAGGATATTTAACCATCAAATTTGCAACGCAAGCATTAAGACTTTCATCATTTGTTCCAAGCAAATAAATCTTCTTATTTTCTTTTGAACATTTTTTTATTATTTCCTTCATTAAATCTATACCTGCTATTTTTTCTTCAACAGGAGTTTTTAAATACTTAGCTGCAATTTGAAGACCAACTCCATCTGGTATTATAAATGCTTTATCAGACTTAAAATTATTTAATAACTCATCATTATAAAGACCTGTATATAGTACTTCTGGATTTCCAGACACTATATGAACCTTTTCAAAACTATCAATATATTTTAATGCACTAGATAACTTATTTCTATATACTTTATATCCTAATACATCAATAAAATTATTATCTTTCATTTTCTCTCCTTAATAATGCATAAGTAAATTTATTCATAAATATAATACCACAATTGTTAAATTTTGCGAAGCAATCTTTTAAGTTCACAGTTCACAACGCACAGTGCACATTTGTAAAAAATAACGAAGCAAGCTTCTTAAGTAACAGGTATCAAGTAACAGAGAACGAGCTCAATTATAGTCTACTGCACTTAACTAAGTTTTTAATTTCCCTCACCAATTATTTTTTACCAATAACTTAATTCATTATTAATTTAAATTCTTAATATAAGTTGGCGAAGATAAATAGACGGTGAAATAAGCATATAGCGAGAAACTATAAGTACTTGGTGAAGGAAGAACTACTATGCCTTAGTGTTGTTGGTTTGTCTGAGCGCAGCGAGTTTAACCAAAACTCTTGCATAGTAGTTCTCCCAGCCTAGTACTTCTTTGCGTAGCTATTTAGCTTATGAAACATATCTATTTATCGTAGCCTTTATATTCGCAATTTAAATCTATTTATTTAACATTTTTTCTAAGTCTTTCACTATTTCATCTTCAGAATTTATTTTCTTAGCTATATCTAAATGTAATTTAGCTTCTTCTAAATTATTTAAATTCATATAGCACATAACAATATTTGTACAAATTTCTACTTCCTTCGTGGCCTCAAAGGCTTTTTTAAAGTATTTAATTGCACTTTCAAAATCATTTATACATGCATAGTTTATTCCAAGTTCAACCACTACTTCATATATTCCGCTTTCTCTTTCTAAGCTTTCATTTAAGTAATAAATAGCTTTTTCATAATTTTCAAGCTTTCTATAAGCAACCCCCAAATAATAGTATATTAATGGGTTGTCATCAAACTTTTCTAAAAGTTCAATTAGTAACTTTATGGTTTTAATAGGATCATCATTTAAATGTTCTATTGCAACTTCATAATTTGAAATATTAGTAATATCCTCAATTAATATATTCACATCTTCTGTTCTTTTTCCACCATTGTTTAAATATTCATTAATTGCAACTTTTGCTCCTTTAAAATCTTTATCATCCTTTAATATTAATGATTTATAAAGATAAGCTTCTGGAATCTTTAATATATTTTTTTCACAATACTCTATGTCTTGTAATAATATCTCTTTAAATGCACTATCTTTCTCTCTTAAGCTCTCACCTACTAATAAAAGTTTTCTCATAATATCAATATCTTTTGAGTATTTATAGAATCCCTTTAAAAGTAAATAAGCATCTATTAACTTATCATCATTTATCTTCTTAGAAATTATACTTTTTATACAATTTTCTGTATCCTTAATATAAGTTAATATTAATTCATAATCCTCATTAAATCTTAGATTTTCATCTGCTCCTATAGCAAAAAACATTCCTTCTATAAAATAATATATAGGCAAATTTTTAATTTTAACTTCATTATTAACATTTGATGTTATGTATTCTGGGGAAATAGGTAAATATAAATCTTTATTTTTAAAATCTACATAGCTAGGAATATTTATACTTTCCTTAAATCCCTTTTGGTCCATTTCTAAAAACAATAATTTACCTAATTTTTCTTTAAATTCTGCATTATAATCCAATACATATACCTCCTTAAAAATAGCTTTATTATAAATAATACTACATATTTCAATAGCTTTAAAGTTTTATATTTTTAGATATTAAATAAAGGTAAGCTATTTAATATAATAACTTACCTTATTTATCTTAACTGATTATTTTTTTATAATTTAATCTCTTTAGTTTAATTTAGTATTAATTAAATTTACTACTTCATTTTTAAACTTTTCTAATTGTTCTTCTGAATCTTTTAAACTACTTCCTTCTACTGCAACATAAGCTTTCATTTTTGGCTCTGTTCCTGAAGGTCTTACTACAAACCACGCACCATTTTCTAAAACAAACTTTAAAACATTTGATTTTGGAAGATTAATTTCCTTTTTACTTCCAGTAGCCATATCTTCTTCAACACTTAGCTTATAGTCATATTTAGTAATTATCTTAACTCCATTAACTTCAACAAGCTTTTCATTTCTTAAAGAATCAATACAATTAGATATTTTTTCGCTTCCTTCTTTTCCTTTTAACTCGAAAGATACTAGAGTTTCCTTAAAGTATCCATACTTTTCATATAATTCTACTAAACCATCAAAAAGGCTCTTACCTTTTTCTTTATAGAATAAAGTCATTTCTGCTATTAACATAGCTGCTATTACAGCATCCTTATCTCTAACAAAATCTCCTGCTAAATATCCATAACTTTCTTCGAAACCAAAAAGATAAGTTTTATTTTTATTAACTTCAAATCCTTGTATTTTTTCACCAATATATTTAAATCCAGTTAGAACTTCTATTAATTCAACATTATATGCTTCAGCAATTTTCTTAGTTCCATCTGTAGTTACTATTGTTTTAATTATAACTCCATCTTCTGATAACTTTCCTTCTTCTTTTAAAGCATCTAAAATATATTGAGTTAATAATAATCCTGTTTGATTTCCTGTTAATACCCTATATTCACCTTCACTATCTTTTACAACAACTCCAATTCTATCAGCATCTGGATCTGTTGCAAAAATAACATCTGGGTTTTCTGTTTTAGCCATTTCTAATGCTAACTTAAATACTGCTGGTTCTTCTGGATTTGGATATGATGCAGTTGGAAAGTTTCCATCTGGCATTTCTTGTTCCTTAACTACGCATACGCCTGTATATCCAAGTTCCTTAAGAACTCTTCTTACTGGCATATTTCCAGATCCATGTATTGGTGTATATATAACTTTTAAATCATTTGCCTTTTCTTTTACTAGTTCTTTTCTAATAGTTAAACTCTTTACAGAATCAATATAAGCTTTATCTAGTTCTTCACAAGTATATACCAATAATTCTTTTTCTAAAGCTTCTTCTTCTTTCATAGTATTTATTTCATCAAAATTACCTATTTTGTTAACTTCATTTATTATTATATTTGCCTTTTCATCAGTAACTTGACCACCAAATTCATCATATACTTTATAACCATTATACTCTTTTGGATTATGTGAAGCTGTAACAACAATTCCTCCAGTACAATTTAAGTATCTTACTGCAAAAGAAAGCATTGGAGTTGGCCTTAAATCTTCATATAAATATACTTTGATATTGTTTGCACAAAGAGTTAAAGCTGCAGCTTTTGAAAACTCTTTTGACATATTTCTTGAATCATATGCTATTGCCACTGATGGATTTTCAAAACTTTTATTTAAATAATTTGCAAAACCTTGAGTAGCTTTAGATACAGTATATATATTCATTCTGTTACTTCCAGCACCAATTATCCCTCTAAGTCCACCTGTACCAAATTCAAGATCTTTATAAAATCTATCTTCAATTTCATTTTCATCCTTTATTGATCTTAATTCATCTTTCATCTTTTCATCAACTATCTTTGACTCTAACCAATCATTATATTTTTCTCTATATAACATGCTACCCCTCCTAAAACTAATAATCAGGTAATATTATACACTAAAGATTTTGATTATGGAATAAAAAAATATAAAGAGATAAAACATTGTATCTCTTTACATTTTTCGAGGTATTTTTTGTTTATTTATGACTATTTTCTTCTTCTATTTCTTCCATATCATCGCTTACAGTTTTTCTTTCATAAGTTACTGAAGCTATTACAGTCTCTAAATCATCAATTATTGAAAGCTCAGAAGCAACTTCCAAATCACCGACCCTATAAACATATCCATTATTACTATCATTAATATTTATATCTATATGCTTTGGTAATGTATCAGCTGTACATTCAACTTTTATACTTCCTCTTTCTTTTTGTAATACCATTCCCCTTTTATTTAAGTTATTTTCTCCTACATAGTGAATAGGAACAGAGGATATAATTTTTTGATTTTGTTCTAATTCTTCTAAGTCTAGATGAATTATTTTATGTGATACAGGATCTCTTTGAAGATCTTTTATTAATGCCTTATGACTACTACTGCCATCTAGTTCAAAATTTAAAACTCCATGTTCACCAGTTTTAGAAATTTCTCTACAAAGATCTAATTCTCCTACTTCAAACATGAAGTCCTTAGAATTTTTTCCATATAATATTCCTGGCACCTTCCCTGTTCTTCTTAACTTCTTAGCATTGTTTGGTATATTTGCTTCTCTCTTATTTAAGTTTAAGCTATTCAAGATAATTCCTCCTAATTAACAAGATTCTCTTTAAATATTCTTGTCACAAATGCTATTTTTTATTCAAATTTCACTTAATTACATATTTCTTTTAATATTGCTTAGTATTTTATTGCATAGTTGAAGCTAATAAAATATAATATTAATGTTTGTATAAAACTTATTGATTAATCAATAATATTTATAAGAGAGAAGGTGTTCTAATTGTATAAATTAAATCAAGCTGAAACTCCTCTTTTTGATGCTCTTAAAGAATATGTAAATAGAGATACTCTTCCATTTCATGTTCCTGGACACAAAAAAGGAGTAGGTATAGACAAAGAATTTAAGGATTTTATAGGTGAAAATCCATTTAAAATAGATGTTACGGTCTTTAAATTAGTTGATAGTTTACATCATCCAACAGGACCTATAAAAAAAGCTCAGGAATTAGTAGCTGATGCTTATAATTCACATTCGTCATTTTTTTCTATTCATGGTACATCAGGTGCTATACAAGCTATGATACTTTCTGTAGTTAATGATGGAGATAAAATAATAATTCCTAGAAATGTACATAAATCAGTAACTTCTGGTATTATTCTAAGTGGTGCTATTCCTATTTTTATGGAGCCTGAAATTGATAAAAAACTCGGAATTGCTCACGGGGTAACTCCTGAGACAGTTGAAAAAACTCTTAAAGAAAATAAAGATGCTAAAGCTGTATTAATTATAAATCCTACTTATTATGGTGTAGCAACAGATATAAAGAAAATTGCTGATATAGTTCATAGCTATGACATACCTTTAATAGTGGATGAAGCTCATGGACCTCATTTAGCTTTTTCAGAAAAGTTACCTATGTCTGCTTTAGAAGCAGGCGCTGACATATGTGCTCAAAGTACCCATAAAATAATTGGATCTTTAACTCAAGGATCTTTATTGCATGTTAAAAGTAAATATGTTAATCCTACAAGAGTTCAACAAATTTTAAATTTAATGCAAACAACCTCCCCTTCTTACATATTGATGGCTTCTTTAGATTGTGCTAGAAGACAAATTGCATTAGAAGGAAGGAGTTTACTTGAAAAAGCTATAGAACTTTGCAAATATACTAGGGATGAAATAAATAAAATTCCTGGATTCTATTGTTTTGGGGAAGAAGTTCTTGGAAAACCTGGTTCTTATTCTTTTGATTCTACAAAACTTACTATATCTTCAAGAGAACTTGGAATTACCGGCTTTGAACTTGATATGATTTTAGCAGATAAGTATCATATACAAATGGAATTATCCGATTTTTATAATGTACTTGCAGTTGGTTCTTTTGGAGATACCAAAGAAGGCATGGATAGATTATTATCTGCCCTTAAAGAAATATCAAATGATTACTATGGTAAAAGAGAACCTATTCAAGACTTTTTAGATATTCCTACAATACCTAGAAAAATTCTTAACCCAAGAGAAGCTTTTTATAGTAATAAAACTTCAATTTCTTTAAAAGATAGTATAGGAAAAATTTCAGGTGAGTTTTTACTTGCATATCCACCAGGAATTCCAGTACTTTGTCCAGGTGAGGAAATAACACAAGAAATTGTTGATTATGTTCATGACTTAAAGAGGGCTAATCTTTATGTTCAAGGGACGGAAGATTTAACTGTTGAAAATATTAAAATAGTTACAAAATAAGCTTTAAAATTATATTATTAATATAAATATAAAACTTATATTATAAGGGGATGTCTACGACATCCCCTTATAATCCTAAATATTCTTCTAATGTTAAATCACTATCTTTAAAATTTATACTATGATCTACTCCAATATATCTAAAATGCCAAGATTCATGCATGTATCCCGTCTTCCATTCTTTGCCTTCTGGATATCTTAGAATAAATCCATATTTATAACTATTACTTTTTAACCATTTTGCTTCATCAGTATATTTAAAATCTTCTTCTGCCCAAAGATATCTATCTAAACCTCCAATATCAAAAGCCAGTCCTGTCTGATGTTCGCTAAAACCCGCTTTTGCAGAAAATGTATCTGTAGGATCTTGTCCGTAATTTGAAACATAGTTCCAATATAATATATTTTGACTCCAATAGCTTCTATAAGTCGAAAAAGCATTAAGGTATATTCCTTCTTTTGCTGCATCTGCTTTCATATTTTCAAAAGCTTGTCTCGCTTCAGCACTTTCGCCAGGTAAAAAACTATCAGGTAATCCAAATTCTTTATTTACAATCAATATTCCATTTATATATTTTGGTTCTCTTAAACTAGAATCTTCATTTGATTTTTGTTCATAAGTTTCTTTTATTTTTCTTTCGCTAGCAACTTTTTTTGTTTCACTTATATAATTACTTAATAAATTTAAAGTTTCCTTTGCTTGTTTATATTTTTCTTTGCTAAATAATTGATTGTATTCATTTGTGTATTCATTAACCTTATTCATTTCTTCTTCAGTAAAATTATTAATATTGTCACTATTTACATCATTGAATATATTTTCAAGTTCTATTTGATTAGCTGCACTTAAATCACTTATAACTGATTTTAATGTAGAAATTAAACTTTCAACTTCTTCGCTAACTCCATTTGACAGTTTTTCATCTATTACATCAATAGATTCACTTATTTCTTGTAGTTTATCATCTGATGCATATAAATTACTGAAATTCTCCTTAATTTTCTTATAGTCTTCTATAAAACTCATTTTATTATTAAAACGTTCACTTGCCTTTGCTTCTATTTGCAATAAATTAATATGCTTTAATTTAATAGGGGTATAAACAACTCCACCTATAACTATTCCAAAAATAATTAATGCTATAATTCTTCTTTTTAACATTTGTTTTTTTCTTTTCGATTTACTTTTTGTCAAAGCTTATCCCTCCATTACTATTTAGCATTATAACAAAAATTATTTATAGTTAAAATATATTTTTATTATAAAATCTAGATAATATTTCATTAGTTTTAAATTTAATTATATATTTAATAATTAATAACAAAAATATAAACTTATTGATATTTTATAAATATATCAATCTACTTAATTTATATATTATAACTTTAATAATGACTTTATTTTATTTCTTAAATTTTTATCTAATGAATATTCACTTAAATAATAAAGTTTACTGTTTATATCATCATCTTTTTGATTTAAAGTATAATATGTTATAGCCGCATCTACTCTTAGATAGTCATCAACTTTATCCATTCGTACACTTTTAGGATCATTTTCTTCAATAGCTGTTATTTCTTCTAAGTTAAGAGTATTTTTACCCATAGCTAGTGATTTTAAAAAGTTTAAATGCCCATTTGTAAACCTTTCTGCAGCATTTATTAAATGTTTTAAAGTTTTATAAGCATTTTCTATTTCTCCACTTTTTATAAAACTTTTATAAAAATGTTGGATAAGGCCAATTACTTGATTATTTTCTTTAATTTGAGACATAAAACCTAAAATTATAATCTTGTTTTCATCGTTAAAAGCAATCAAATTATTCATTATTGAATTTACTATTTCATCAGTCTTAGTATTTTCACTTGCTAACTTGCATAATAAATTTGTAGCCTTAAGATTCAAATTAGAATTTCTTTGAGATATTCTTTGTAATACAGCTACAGCATCTTCCTTAAAACTATAAATTATCATTAGAACAGAGTTTTCAACAATTATAGTCCATTCCCCAATATCATCATATTTGTCTATGAATCTACTTGGTCTGTGTATTCTACCATTTAAATAGTTTGGCAACTCATTTAAATATTCTTTACCAATATTATTAGCGGCTTCTCTTGCTGCTATTTTTACCTTATCGAAATCATCATATACTTCAATTACTTTTAAAATTTCATTTAAAAGTAATTCTTCAATTTCTTCTTTTGTTAGTTTAACTTCTTCTTTTATATTTATATCCTCTTTATCTTCATATGCTTCTACTTCTTTTTTTTCATAAACTTCTTCATTAGATTCATCATTAACTCTATTATCAACTTTTTTTAAACTTTCTAATTTTTCTTCAAATTCATATTCATAATATTCATCATACTCATCTTCATTAGATTTTCTTTTAATTTTTTTAAAGATATCAAATATTCCCACAGTTATTCTCCTTCCAGTCAATATCACTTATAATATCTATTCCATATTTCTCTAAAAGAGTAGCCGTCAAACCTTTTCCCTTTATTTTTGTTCCATTAAAGTTACCATCATAAACATAATTAACTCCACATGATGGACTTCCTTCTTTTAAAATCGCCTTATTTATATTACTTAACTTAGCTATATGTAAAGTTTCATATGCACCCTTTAAGAATTCTTTAGTAACATCTATATTTTCTTTAGTTATAATTTTATCCTTACCATTTAAGATTCCTTCTGAGCTACCTTTTATTTCTGCAGGAGTTCTTGGTGTATGGAGTCCCCCTAGTTCTTCAGGACATACTAATATAGCCTTACCTTCTTTGAAAAGCTCTAAGCATTTATTATTTAAGTTATTACCTCCACTATATTTACAATTAACTCCACATAAACAACTACTTATAAGATACATATCACACCTCTTTTCTTATATAATTATAACATAAAAAAAGACTCTGAAACATGAGTCTCTTTTTATCTTAATAGTATTTTAATTATTATTTTATTTAAGAATTGCTATTGTAACTCCATCTCCACCTTCACCATACTCACCTAATCTATAACTCTTTACATGTGGGTGTCTTTTTAACATATCATTTATAGCTTTTCTTAAAATTCCTGTTCCTTTTCCATGTACTATTGTTACCTCTCCTAAATTAGCCATATAAGCTTCATCTAAATATTTATCTGCTTTGTAGCAAGCTTCTTCTGCATCCATCCCTCTTAAGTCAACTCTGCTATCTATTGATTTCAAGTTTAGCTTAAGTTCTCTTTTTTTCTTTTCTTTTTTTACTGGTTTATCATTAACTTTTCTCAAATCCTTTAATTTAACATTTATTTTCATTATACCTGCTTCTACTTGAACTTCTCCTTTTGAATCAGGCATTGAAATTATTATTACATTTTGATTTAACGAAGGAAGATATGCATCCATTCCCAAAATTACCTTTTCAATGGCTTCTCCTGTATTTTCTCTTGTTTTATATAATGAATTTTCCTTTTTTTCTAAGCTATCTTTAAGTTTTTTTCTTTCTTCTTCTAGTCTAGCCCTACCACCTTGAGCAATTCCAAGCTTTTCGAGTTCTCTCATCGCCTTTAATATTTCATCTGCCTCGTCTTTTGCTTTAGCTATAATATCTTTTGCCTCTCTTCTAGCATCATTATAAGCTTTATCTCTAACTTCTTCTAACTTTTTAAGCTTATCATCATACTTCTTTTTAAAGTCTTCTGCTTCTAATTTTATTCTTTTAGCTTCTCTAGCATCTCTATTGGCTAAAATGCTTTTTTCTTGAAGATCTCTTATTAAATCTTCAAATTGAAGGTTTTCTGAAGAAATGTTACTTTTAGCCTTATTTATTACTTCATCTTGAAGCCCTAGCCTTTTTGAGATTTCAAATGCATTTGATTTTCCCGGAATACCTATTAAAAGCCTATACGTAGGCCTTAATGTTTCAACATCAAATTCAACAGATGCATTCTCAATACCAGGTGTCCTTAATGCATATCCTTTTAATTCACTATAATGTGTTGTAGCAATTAATCTTGCTTCTTTTTCTCTTAATGTGTCTATTATAGCTATTGCTAATGCTGCACCCTCAACCGGATCAGTACCTGAACCTAATTCATCAAATAAAACTAGTGAGTTCTTATCTGCTTCCTTCATTATTTTTACTATATTAGTCATATGAGATGAAAAAGTGGATAAAGATTGCTCTATACTTTGCTCATCACCTATATCAGCAAATATCTTTGTGAAAAAGCTTATAGTTGAAGCATCTTTTGCTGGTATTAAAAGTCCACTAAGTCCCATTAAATGTAATAATCCTACAGTTTTTAATGTTACTGTCTTACCTCCAGTATTAGGACCAGTAATCATTAATGTATTAAACTCATTTCCTAAATAAATATCAGAAGGGACAACTATTTTAGGATCAATTAAAGGATGTCTTCCATGAATTATATCAAAACTTCTATCTTCATTAACATCTGGACAAACAGCATTTAAACTAGAAGCATATTTTCCTTTTGCAAATATAAAATCTAGCTCTGTAAGAATTTTATAATTAGATTCCACAGTTTCAATATTTTCATAAACCCTATTAGATAAATCCATTAATATTCTTTCGATCTCTGCTTTTTCTTTAAGCTTAAGTTCCTTTATTTCATTATTTAAATTAACAAGACTCATAGGTTCTATAAATAATGTTGCTCCAGTTGAGCTTTGATCATGTACAAGTCCTGGAACTGCTCCCTTATATTCAGCCTTTACGGGTAAAACATATCTATCTCCCCTCATTGTATATAAGGCATCTTGAAGGTACTTTGCATTGGATCTTACAATTGAATTTATTTTATCTCTTACAGAAGAATTTTTTTCCTTTAAATTTCTTCTTATTCCATTTAATGTACTACTTGCTCTATCACTTATTTCCTCTTCAGAAATTATAGAAATTTCTATAATTTCTTCAAGACTTTTAATAGGAGTTAATATATATGCTAAATCTTCTAGAGTTATATGAGGAACTTCATCTTCTCTTCTAGATATATATTCCTTAAATCTTCTTGAACATTTTAACATACCGCCAATTCTTAGCAATTGTCCGGCTGATAATACTCCTCCTTTTTTAGCTCTTTCTATTCCCTCTCTAACATCAAATAATCCTTCAAAAGGAGGATTTCCTTTTGTTATTAATAAATCTAATGCTTCGTTACTTTCCTTAAGTTTATTTTTAACTTCAAATACAGTGTCGTAAGGTCTAAGATTATTTATAATTTCTTTTCCACCATATGTTACTGCATATTCTTTTAGTTTTTCTTTTATCTTATTAAATTCTAACACTCTAAGAGTTCTTTCTTCCATAATATCTCCTCTTCATTACTCTAACTTTTAATTTTGTTTAATAAATTAGATATTTCTCTATTAAAATTATTATAGTTATACGTAACTAATACTACTGAAATCAACACATATAAATAATTTATAAGTGAAAATGTATTAATTGCAATCTTATTATCATTTTCTTTAATTAATATAGCTAATAAAAATAATGTTACTCCTATTGCAATCATTATAATTTGTTTTTTCCAAAAATCTTTTATTAACTTAATACCTTCTCTTCTATATTCAATAATAGCATTTACTATTTTAGCATTATTTGCAAACTTTCTACTTCTTAATATAGCTAGTAAATTTAATAATATTACTCCTAAAAGTAAATACCTATGTAATATAATGCTCATGTTTTCTCTCCTACTCTATCCCTCTTCTATAATGACCTTTTGTATAAGTATTAGTATTAACTTTTTCCTCTCCTCTTATCATTCTTAATACTTTTTTTACCTCATTTGAATTTTCATCTCTAAATTCAACTCTAAAGGAATTTATTCCAAGATTTTTTAAATCATCTTTTTCTTCAATAAGATTCAATGGATAAGGATTTAAAATATAGCTTCTGCAGAAAATATCAGTCATTACTCTAAATTTTTCATTCATTCTATCTATTAGTGTAAACTCATCTCTTGTACATGCTAAATTACAATCCTTACACGATGATTTTTCACCAAAAGTACTTCCAATAGGACAATATTCACTTATCATAAGCTCAGTTTTGCCATATATTATTCCTTGTACATTCCCCCTATTTCCTTTTAGCATATTTTTAATTTCTTTCCTATTAAGCTCTAAACTTAGTGTAGGAATATCAATTTCATTTTGATAAAACTTTAAAGCTTCTGAATTTATTATATTAAGTTTATAATCACCTATTATCATCATTTCATCTTGATAATTACGAATTATCCCAACATTAACAGTCACTATCCCTTTAATATATTCTTTTACCTTTTCTATTATATTTATTACATTATTAAATTCACTCTTAATTATATTTGGAACCTTTAAATATATATTAAGTTCCTTATTTTGAGATACTTCTATTAAATCTTTAACATTAATAGCATCTTTATCCCTATTAAACACATCAACTATTATATCCTTAACACCTTCTTCTATTAAAGTATCAAGCTGTTCTCTCGTAATACATTGATATATTATATCTAAACTTATATCATTGCTCTTAATATTATCAATTTTATCTAATTTTTTAGGTCTCTTTCTTCTAAAAGATTTTGTAATAGATTTTTGAACTCCTTCTAAAGCATCTCTTCTCAGGTTATTCAAATCACTAACTCTTATAAATCCATCCTCAAAAGCTTCAAAATTAATTTCATCTATTTTGAAAGCGCTCTCTCCAGATTTACATAGTGAATCTATAACTCTATCTTTTTCTAAAGGTCTTTTTTCTGCCTTTTCAACAACTTCGCCTAAAAATTCATAATTCTTATCATTATATTCTATGCTTATTCTTAATGGTTCTGCAACTTTAAAAGTAACATTTGCTTTTAAGGAAATTTTTCTATTATATGGTTTTATAGAATCCTCTAAAGAATCAAACAGTTTTCTATCTAATGATTTAAATATCTCATCCCCTACCTTATAAGCAATTGGAAATATTTTAACTCTTTCTCCTCTTTTTGCTTCTTTTACTTCTTTTCCATTAGTTATAATTTTATTTATTGAATATCCACTTTCCCTAAACCTAAATCCATCACCTAAAGCAATATCTTCTTTTAAAACTATTTCTCCATTTTTCTCTATTTTTCCTAGAGGTACTCCCGTATTTCTTGGATGTTTAAAACTCATCATATCCATTCCAACATTTTTATGTAAATAAGCCTTAGAGAATCCACCCCTATTAAATAGCTGTAATAATTCTCTTTTTCCTTTGCTAACATTATATTCTGTATTGTATAATTCCTTTTCTACTGCATTTTTATAATTTTCTACTACTCCTGCAACATATTCTGGTCTTTTCATTCTTCCTTCTATTTTCAGTGAATATGTTCCTGAATCTATAATATCTTTCATGTCTTCTATTGTGCATGTATCCTTAGGACTTAAAAGATAAGCCTTTCTTTCTCCAGATGTATTTCCCTTTAATGTATATTCCATTCTGCAAGGCTGAGCGCATCTACCTCTATTTCCACTTCTACCACCTATCATGGAACTCATAAGGCATTGACCTGAGTATGAAATACATAATGCACCATGAACAAATATTTCTGTTTCTATTCCTAAATCTTTAGAAATATATTTAACTTCATCTACAGATAGTTCCCTAGATAAAACTATTCTATGAAAACCTCTTTCTTTAAAAAATAGTGCACCTTCTCCATTATGTATAGTCATTTGTGTAGATGCATGTATTTCAAAATCGGGATAATCTTCTTTTATTCTTTTAAATAATCCTAAATCTTGCAGTATTATTGCATCTACTCCTATTTCATATAAAAAACCTACATATCTAACTGCTTCTTCAATTTCATTTTCTTTTAATATAGTATTTAATGTTACGTAAACCTTAGCTCCATAGCTATGTACATAATCAACAGCTTTTATCATATTATCATTATCAAAATTAGATGCATATGCTCTAGCTGAAAACTTATTTCCACCTAAATAAACCGCATCTGCTCCCTTATTCATTGCCGCTACAAGACTTTCCATGCTCCCAGCTGGAGCTAAAATTTCTACTTTATTCATAAATACTTCTCCTAAACTTTAGTTTATTATGCTTTTATCTTCACTAATTATATATATCACAATTTATAATTTTTTTCTATTGCTAGAAATTAAGTTGTTTTATTTAATATAAAAACAGCTTAATTAACAAAATCAAGCTGCCTTTATAGAAATAATATACTGACTAAACATCTTTTAGTAAAGCATTTCTATGTCTTTTTTCTATTGCTAGCTTTACTTGTGTATCAATTAATTTCTTTTCTAAATCTAATACCTTATATTTTGAATTTTGTAATTGGAATTTTATTTCTTTGTTTCTTTGCTTTAATGATTCCTTTTCTGCCTTTGTCTTTTTAAAATCCTCTTCTATTATCTTACATTCCTCATTAAGTTTAATGAATTTTTCTTTGTACCCCATTTCATTATTTTTCAACAAGTAATTACTTTCTTTTAAATTTTCTAATTCTTTATAATAATTTTCTAATTCTTCTCTTAGTATTGAATTTTCATTTCTTAAAGAATTTATTTCTGACTCTAATGATAATTGCTCATTAATTTTTATTTCCTTAGAAGATATTTCTGTTTCTAAACTTAATATCTTTTCTTTTAAAAGTTTATTTTCCTTCTCTTCTTTTTCAAGAAGCTTAACTTTATTTTTTAATTCTTCATCCTCTAAAATCCTTTTGTTCAATTCATTTATTAATTTGTTTAATTTGTCTATCTCTTTATTACTATTAAACTCAAGGATTTCTGCTTCTTCTCTAATTTCTTTTATTCTTTCTTTTAATGTTATGTTTCTTTCTTCTAGAGAAGTATTTTTTTTCATTAATTCTTCTATTTCTATATCTGCTTTAAATAATTCATCTGCTATATTTAATGAAACAAGTGTAGCTGATGCTGTAGAACTCAACTTCCTATTATTTGCCATAATATCTCTAACTTTTCCATCTACATATTTTACAACTTGTAATAAATACTCTTCATTTTCTCTTCCTTTTAGATTATATTCAATCCCATTTATCTTAATAGTTATAGTATTCATAACACACCTCATTAACATAATAATTATAACTAATATAATTCTAACATAAATATTCCAAAGAATGTATATATAATTATAATATAGTTATAATCTAATTATAAATAAAATAATAAAAGATACTTTAGACTAATAATATTAACTCTAAAGTATCTTTTATTTACTATCTATTATCTTAAAGTTGCACCTAATTTATATTCAAGGCTTCTTAATATCTTATCGTGAACTTTATTTACATCATTATCAGTAAGTGTCTTTTTTTCATCTCTATATGCAATTGCATAAGCTATACTTTTTTTACCCTCTGGTATTTGAGCACCTTTATAAATATCAAATAATTTTACTTTTTCAACTAAGTTTCCACCAGCTTTTTTAATAGTGTCTTCAATTTCTTGTACTAACACTTCATCATTTACCAATAGAGCTATATCTCTTGTAACTGCTGGGAACTTTGGAAGTGGCTTATACTTCTTAGTTGTTTCAGCACCATTAAATAATAAATCTAAATCTAACTCAGCTAAATAGCAATTAACATCAACGCCATAGTTTTCCGAAACATCAGGGTGAACTTCACCTAATACCCCTACTCTTGATTTGCCAATCATTAAAGCAGCAGTTTTACCTGGGTGATAGCTAGGATTTTCAGCTTCACGAGCAAATGTTACTTTATTTAAACCTAAAGATTCAACAATATTTTCTACAACTCCCTTTAAATCTAAATAATCGCAATCTCCATACATACCAATTGTTAAAATATTCTTTTCAGTTGGAAGAACAGTTTCATCTTCGTTTGGTATATATATCTTACCAACCTCAAATAATCTGGCATATTCATTATTTCTTGAATAATTTCTTCCTAAGGATTCCATCATTGAATGAATAGTAGTTGTTCTCATTACAGAATAATCTTCGCCAAGTGGATTTTTAATCTTTACAACATTTCTTAAATCACTATTTTCTGGTAAATTGATTTTATCAAAAACTTTAGGTGATACAAAAGAATAGCTGATGGATTGATTTAATCCACTTCCTATCATAGTATCTATAACTTCTTCAGTTAATATTTCATTTTTATATTTAGGCTCTCTTTCAGTAGATACCTTAAATATTGTTGTTGGAATTTTATCATATCCATATATTCTTGCAACTTCTTCAGCTATATCTTCTTTAATTGCTATATCTATTCTAAATGTTGGTATCTTTATAACCAAATCATCATTTGCAATTTCAGTCTTTAAATCTAAAGAATCAAGATATCTTTTCATATCTTCTTTTGATATCTCTGTTCCTAAGAATTTATTTATCCAATTAGAATCTACTGTAATACTTCCCTCTTCTTTCTTTTGAGTGTATACATCAATAGTTCCTTCCATTACTTCACCACATCCAAGTTCACAAATTAAAGCACAAGCTCTATCTATTGCAAGACTTGCAAGGTTTGGATCTATGTCTTTTTCAAATCTTGATGAACTTTCAGTTCTTAAATTAAGCTTTTTAGAGTTAACTCTTATATTAGTTCCATCAAAGTTTGCACATTCAAATATAACTTCATTTGTATCTTCTTTAATTTCTGAATTTAATCCACCCATTATTCCTGCTAAAGCTATAGTTTTATCTCCATCTTTTATGCATAAGAAACTAGGATCTAACTTTCTTTCAGTTTCATCTAAAGTAACGAAAGTTTCTGCATCTTTAGCTCTTTCTACAACTATTTTCCCGCTTTTAATTTCTCTTGCATCAAAAGCATGCATTGGTTCTCCAAGTTCTAGCATTACAAAGTTAGTTATATCAACTATGCAATTTATAGGTCTAACACCAGCTTCTAATAATCTTTCTTGCATCCAACCTGGTGAAGGCATAACCTTAACATTCTTAACGCCTCTTGCCATATATCTTCTACATAAAGAATCTTTAACTTCAACATTTAATTTATTATTAATATTTTCAGAATTCTTTACTTCATAATTAAAACTTGGCATTTTATAAGATGTATTAAGAGTTGCTGCTGTTTCTCTAGCCATACCAACAATACTTAAACAATCTGGTCTATTTGAAGTTATTTCAAAATCTAATATTGATTTATTAAGACCTAAATACTCTTTTATGTCTATCCCTAGTGGTGCATCTTTAGGTAAGATCATTAAACCATGAACTGGTTCATCTCCAGCTATTCCAAGTTCTTCTTCTGAACAGAACATACCATTAGATACTACTCCTCTAAGCTTACCTTTTTTAATTTCTGTTCCATCCGCTAAAATTGATTTATGAAGAGCAACTGGTACTACATCATCTTCTTTCATATTTGTTGCAGCTGTAACAATTTGAATTTTTTCGGCTGCTCCTATATCAACTTGACAAACATTTAATTTATCAGCATCTGGATGTGCAGTTATTTCAACAATTTTTCCAGTAACTACATTTTTAATTGTATCACCTTGAGTAATAACTTCTTCTACTGCTGATCCTGATAATGTTAATCTATCTCCAAGTTCTTTTGCGTCTATATTCACTTCAACATAATCTTTTAACCAATTAAATGGTACTTTCATCTCTTTTACCTCCTATAATTAAAATTGATTTAAAAATCTCATATCACTTTCGTATAATAGTCTAATATCATCTATTCCATACTTAAGCATAACCATTCTATCAACACCAAATCCGAAGGCAAATCCACTGTAAACTTCTGGGTCTATACCACAATTTCTTAATACTTGTGGATGAACCATACCGCAACCTAAAAGCTCTATCCAGCCACTTCCTTTACATACCCTACATCCTTTGCCTTCACATACAAAGCAAGTTGCATCCATTTCTGCTGAAGGTTCTGTAAATGGGAAATGGTGAGGTCTAAACTTAGTTTTAACCTTATCTCCAAACATCTTTTTTGCAAAAAGCTCTAAAGTTCCTTTTAAATCTGCAAATGTAACTCCTTTATCAATTACAAGTCCTTCCATTTGATAAAATATAGGTGAGTGAGTTGCATCAACTGCATCTGATCTATATACCTTACCTGGAGCTATCATTTTTATTGGTGGAGCTTGATTTTCCATAACTCTAATTTGAACTGGTGAAGTTTGTGTTCTTAATACTAGATTATCATTTATATAAAAAGTATCTTGCTCGCTCCTAGCTGGATGATCCTTTGGAATATTTAAAGCTTCAAAATTGTAATGATCTAATTCTACTTCTGGCCCTTCTTCTACTGTAAATCCCATTGATATAAATATATTTTTCATACTTTCTAAAGTTAAATCCAGAGGATGTCTCTTACCAATTAAATTTTTCTTTCCCGGAAGAGATATATCTATAACTTCTGATGCCAATTTAGCATTTTTTTCTTTTTCCTTAATTTCTCTTGATATTTCTTCAATCTTATCTTCAACTTCTTTTTTTACTACATTTACGAGCTTTCCTACTATTGGTCTTTCTTCTTGAGATAATGATCCCATTCCTCTTAATATAGTAGTTAGCTCTCCTTTTTTACCTAAATATTTTACTCTTATTTCTTCTAACTCTGAGCTAGCATTTACATTTGTTAATTCATTAAATGCATTTTCTTTAATAGCAATTAACTTTTCTTGCATATTTGTTCCTCCTTTTTGATTAAAATAAAAAATGGACATATGTAAATTTACTTATTCCGTTACTTCGCTCCAAGTCAACGCAAACTTACATATGCCCACTTGAAAACTGAAGGAAGAAAATTATAAAAAGTTATATTAAGAATAAACTTTTTATAATTTCCTAAAGAATAAAAAAACTTCGTCCCCTATAAAAGGGACGAAGTGCCGCGTTACCACCCTAATTGGTTATAAAATTTATAATTTCACAACCCAACTCAAATTTAAATAACGATTAAAACCGCTAGAAACTACTGTTAATTTCACTTCTAGGACTCCTGAGGGAACTTCAATATAAACTTCTTTAAAATAGCTTCCAGTCTTAGACTATTTCTCCCTGAAAAGACTTTTATATCTACTTTCTCATTCACTGTCTTTTTATATTTAATTTACAATCTATTATACAAATAAACTTAATTAATTTCAATAGAAATTTTCTATTTATTTCTATATTAGATTTTGTCTAACTTTTTCAAATAAAATTATTGATGTTGCAACCGCTACATTTAAAGATTCAGCTCCTCCAGGCATTGGGATCTTAACCTTTTTGTTTGCAAGTTCAAAAAGTTCATTACTTATTCCATTGCCTTCATTACCTACAGCTAACATAATTTTCCCTTTTAAATCTTCTTCAAAAAAGTTTTTAGATTTCTCAAGAGAGGTTGTTACCAATGAAACTCCACTATTTTTAAGCCTTTTAATAATATTAAAATCTTCATCATCATAAAAAATAGGAACGTAAAATATAGAACCCATAGTAGATCTTATTGTTTTATCATTATAAATATCTACTGTTCCCTTTGTTAGTATTATTCCATCAACCCCAGCTGCATGACCAGTTCTTATTATAGTTCCTAAATTACCTGGATCTTGAACTTTATCACATATTAAAAAGAATTGTCCTTCTAAATTAATAATCATTTTTTTATTTTTAACTATTGCTATAACTCCTTGAGGATGTTCTGTAGAAGATATCTGAGAAAATAAAGCGCTTGAAAAAACATATATTTTATCATCACCAATAACTTCTTTTAAACTACTATTATGTAATTTTTCTTCATTTTCTTGAGATAAAATTATATATTCTATTTCCATATTAGCTTTTGTAGCTTCCTCTATTAATCTAAATCCTTCTAAAATAAACTTACCTTCTTTATTCCTAAATCTTTTATCTTTCAGTTTCTTTGTAGCCTTAAAAAAATTATTGTCTTTACTTTCTATATAAATCAAAATTTACACCTCGTTAATTTGATTTAGCTATCATGCCTTCTAGCCTGTTTAAATCTTCCGCTACTCCTATAGCAACAATTGCATCAGTATTTTTAATTATATCTCCTGCTGATGGTGATAAATTAATTTCCTGACCTCTTTTAATTGCAATAACATTTATTCCATATTTACTTCTAAGTTTTAACTCATTTAAAGTTTTCCCTGACCATTCTTCTAATACTTGAATTTCCATAACACTATAGTCTTCTGAAAGCTCTATATAATCTAATATATTATTTGAGACTAAATTATGCGCAACTCTTACCCCCATATCTTTTTCTGGAAGTATAACTCTATCTGCTCCAATTTTATAAAGAACTTTTGCGTGAAAATCATTATGCCCTTTAGCTACAATATATTTAACTCCAAGTTCTTTTACTAATAAAGTAACCATAATGCTTGATTGGATATCATCACCTATAGTAACCACTGCTACATCAAAATTACTTATTCCAAGTGATTTTAGCGCATTTTCATCTGTTGCATCTAATTGTACAGCATGTGTAACACTATCAGCTATTTCTTGTACTATCTCTTCATCTTTATCTATTGCTAATACATCACTCCCTAAAGAATATAAGGTTTTTGCTATAGAAGATCCAAATCTTCCAAGTCCTATAATTACAAATTGCTTATTAGCCAATAAACTTCATCTCCTAACCAATTAAAATCTTTCCTTCTGGATATTTATATCCAGATTTTTTATTTTTTCTTGCTAACGCAAGCATTACTGTAAGAGGTCCTACTCTGCCAAAATACATCATAAGTATAATTAGAACTTTCCCTATAGAGCTTAAATTTGGAGTAAATCCTAGAGTAAGTCCAACAGTACCAAATGCTGATGTTACTTCGTAAAGTATATCCATAAATGATGCACTAACTTCAGTGAACAATAAAATCATTGTGAACATTATTACTAATGATACTGCAATGAATAATATAGTGAAGGCCTTATAAACAACGCCTTTACTAAATCGTCTTCCAAATATTTCTGCATCTTCCCTTCCTCTTATAACTGAAATAACAGTTAATACTAGTATAGCAAAAGTCACTGTTTTTAGTCCACCAGCAGTTGATCCTGGTGATCCTCCAATAAACATTAATATTATAGTTAAAAACTTACTCACTGATGTCATAGCTGTAGTAGAAACACTATTAAATCCAGCTGTTCTCGGACTTACTGATGCAAAAAATGAATTTAACATCTTATCTTTCATGTTCATATTTGCTATAGTTTCTACATTATTTCGTTCAAATACAAATATTAATAATGTTCCTATAAGTATCAATATAAGTGTTGATATTAGAACTAATTTTGAGTGAATTGAAAACTTTTTTATTGATCTAAACTCATATATCTCTAAGAGAACTGTAAATCCTAATCCTCCAATTATTATTAATGTACTAATTACTAAAATAACTGTTGTATTACTAGAATAATTAATAAGACTTGTTCCAAATAAGTCAAATCCAGCATTACAAAAAGATGATATTGAGTGAAAAAGACTATAGAATAATCCTTTATAAATGCCATATTCAGGTATAAATTGCGTTGACAACAATACTGCTCCAAAAACTTGTACTGATACTGTAAAAACTAATATATATTTAACCATTTTCACCAGTCCTTGGATGGAATGTGTGTTCATAGCTTCTTGCATTATAAGTCTTTCTCTTAATGTTATTTTCTTGCCAAGTACTAATGATATAAGAACCCCAAATGTCATAAACCCAAGACCACCAACTTCTATTAATATCATTATTACCATTTGCCCAAAAGTACTCCAGTAAGTACTAGTATCTAAGGTTACTAAACCTGTAACACAAACAGCTGAAGTAGATGTAAAAATAGCATCTAAAAAGTTTGTTGCTTCTCCAGAAGCAGAAGATATTGGAAGTGATAAGATTATTCCTCCAATAAAAATTGCTATTAAAAATCCTAATGCTAATATTTGAACTCCTTTCAATTTAATTTTTCTTTTTAAACTAAATTGCATATCTTCACCTCATAGATAAACTAGAATTTTATCTTTATTTTACTACTAATAATAGATATTATTAACTATTTTTTCTATAGTATTTATATTTACCTATAAAAAAGTCGTCAAGATAAATTTGCCAAGCTGTCGACTTTTTTTGGTGCATGTGCATTTCCGAAGCTGCCTTAGGAAAATCCTTCACGCGCACTTTATTCTATTTTTTACTATGCAGGAATAACTTTAACAACTTATATTCTATAAGTTATTTATCAATATATTTTTAAGATATAATTTCCTATATAGTAAAAAATGCGACCAATCGGTCGCTTATATTATTTATTTAATTGTTTTTTTGCTGCTTCCACTAAATCTGCAAATGCTTTAGGATCATTTATAGCTATTTCTGATAACATTTTTCTATTCATATCAATTCCAGCTAATTTAATTCCATTTATAAATTTAGAATATGAAAGACCATTCATTCTTGTAGCTGCATTGATTCTTGCTATCCACAATCTTCTAAAATCTCTCTTTTTTAATCTTCTTCCAACATAAGCATTTCTTAAAGCTCTTATTACAGACTCATTAGCTGTTTTAAACAATCTGCTCTTTCCGCCATAATAACCTTTTGCAAGCTTTAATACTTTTTTATGATTTTTACGTGAATTTACTGCTCTTTTAACTCTTGCCATGTTTCAATCCTCCTCTTATTTTATAGATATGGTAATAATTTCTTCATTGCTTTTTCTTGAGTAGTTGAAACATAAGCAGCTTTTCTTAAGTTTCTCTTTCTCTTAGAGCTTTTCTTTGTTAATATATGGCTCTTGAAAGCTTTTGCTCTTTTTAATTTTCCAGTACCTGTTTTCTTAAATCTCTTTGCTGCACCTCTGTGCGTCTTCATTTTTGGCATAATAAAATCCTCCTCTCAAATTATGCTTTATTAAGGGAATCCTAACTTTACAACTATAAAACTTTAGAATAATATCTTTTATTAAATGTCCCTTAAATTGAATTTTAATCTAAATCAATTCCACAAAAAGGAATTTATTAGCATATATGTTTTTTATAATGCTTAATCTTCTTATATTCTTTTTAAGGGAAATATTAAATAACTTCTCAATAAAAAGACAAAATAAAAAAGACAGCATATGCCGTCCTCAAAATATTCATTTCTTTAATTTAAATCATAATAAATTAAATAAGAATACATTATACCTTACTAAGCTATGCCGTAAGGTGAGAAACGGCTGTGTTTCTTCTTAACACTAGTATTATATTATTTGTCAAAAAACTTGTCAACATAAATTTAAAATTTAACCTGTTTTTCCATACATAAAGAACATCCATCACAAAAGCTTACTTTATTTTCAAAAACATTTTCTATAGTATCAATAAACTCTTTATTCAAGCAATTCTTTTTACCATGTATTACTACCTTTTTAGGTGCATTAGTTATTAATCCACTTATTATTATATCTTCCATCTTAGCATCATTATCTATCCTACATTCAACTAATTCTTTCATAAATTCATTAAATATATCTTTTTTATCTTTATCTTTTATAAAATAATTTCCTGCTTCATTGATGAATATGTTTATTTCATCTATTTTACTTTCTTGTATATCTACAAAATATTTTAATAACTTTATAAATTCTCTATATTCCTTTTCAACCATATAACTTTCTATTACTTTATCTATTATATTCTCTATATCTTCTCTTAAATCTCTCATTCTAAATCTTATAAATCCATTTATGTTTATCTCTGAATTTTCTTCTAAACAATTTTTTATTTTTTCAATTATACTATTCATTTTATTCATGCAATAAATTAAATTTTCACATTTTAATGATTCTTCACCTAATAATATCTTCATAATTTCTTCTTCAACTTCTATTACTTCTTCTTGTTTTAAAAAGAAATAATTTTCAGTTAGAAAATCAAACATTTCTTTTTCTTTATACTGTTCTATTACTACTTTATACAATACATTACTTATATATAAATTTATGATTTCTTTTACCCTCTCATTATAACCATCATCATCACATAGTACTTTAACTATATGACTATCTAGTTCCACACTTTCTACTATCCCAATTTTTATGTCTTTTTTCTTTAGAATAGTTCGCAATTCTTGAATTTCACTTACAAAATCTAGATCATCATTATAAACAAGCTTTAGTACAAGCATGGATTCCACTCCCTTCCTAGTAATAGTATGTATAAAAATTTAAACTATATTCAAAAAATATTTCTTATCAATCGACAAGATTAATATACTAATTTATAATTAATTTATATTAATTTAAATTTAAAAGGAGTTTATTTATGGTTTGCTTTGTTGATTATAGAATTTCTAATATAGAAAGAACTTCCCTTGAATCATTTGGTTTATCAATAGTAGAAGTACCACCGAATAATTCTTTATATAAATCCATTGATGGCCATGTAGACATACAATTAAATATATTAGATAAAAAGTCGAAAAAAGTAATAATTCAAAAAGATATATCTCCTAACTTTAAGAAAAAACTTTCTGATTTAAATGTAAACTTTATAGAAAGTAATCGTTCTTTAAAGTATTCTTATCCTAATAATATTTTCTTAAATGCTCTAATATTAGAAAATTATTTTATTCATAACTTAAAATATACTGATGAAAATCTCATTAGTTCTCAAAATTTTAAAAAACTTATCAATGTAAAACAAGGTTATACTAAATGCTCTTGTTTACCTGTAAGTGAAAAATCTCTTATAACTAGTGATTTAGGAATATATAATACTTTAATAAATTATGATTTTGATATATTACTACTTCCTCCTGGAGACATAATATTAGAAGGATTAGATTACGGTTTTATCGGTGGAAGTGGTGGTCTTATATCTAAAGATAAAATGGCCTTCTTTGGTAATTTAAAGTCATATATGTATGGTGAAAAAGTATTAAATTTTTTAAATAAATACGGAGTTTCACCTATTTATTTAAAAGATGGAAAACTTCAAGATAGAGGAAGTCTTTTAATTTTATAGTCTTTTATATAATACGTCTTATATACATAAATGTTTCTAATAATAGATTGATAATTTATTTATGATTTTATATATTTTAAAAAATTAATTTTCTATCTTTAATCAAAAAAAAGCTTAAAGAAATTTGTATATCTTTAAGCTTTTTTTTTATTTTAAATTTAAAATATCAAATTCTATTTTGTTTATTAGATTTCTTAAATCTTCAAAGTTTTTATTAGATTTTTTATCTAATATATCTAATATAGTATATACTTCATTAATATTATTTTTATTTTCACTTAAATTTTGATTTCCTCTTCCTAATTTATCGCAAATAAATAATAATATAATATCATTAAAGTTTTCACTGTTTAATAATCCTTCTATATCTGAAAATGGTAATTTTTTTATTATATAAATATGATGCATATGAAATCTTACTATTTCTGTAACTCTTTTAGTAAAATCCATATTCTCATATAATTCTAGTAATCTATAAGTTATATTTGCACCTTCTTTATCATGATCATACGATCTATATCGTCCTTTAATAAATTTAGTGGTTGTTATTTTTCCTATATCATGTAACAAAGCAGCCCACATAAATATTTGAGCATTGCTAGAAAAACTATTAATTTTTGCTGCTACATCTACTACCATTTTAGTGTGATTCCATACATTTCCTTCTGGATGAAATTTTTTTTCTTGAGGGATTTTTTCTAATTCACTTATTATATTAAAACTACTTTTTTTAAAGTCTTCTTTATTAAATAATTTTTCTATTTCTATAGATGGTTTTTCATAATTAATTAATATATTACTTATTTTATTGAACATTCCTATATTCACCTCTTAACTACTATTATGTAATTTTATTATATATATTATTATTTGTATTTATAAAAATTTTATTTAAAATTTAGTATCAAAAAAATTTAAATTACATAAGCTATAATTATAAGATTTGGCGCTATAGCCAAGTGGTAAGGCAGAGGTCTGCAAAACCTTTATTCCCCAGTTCAAATCTGGGTGGCGCCTCCAAAAAAGTGGACCCTTATAAAACATTTGTTTTACAAGGGTCCACTTTTTAATTAACAATTAATAGTACTCCATAACAATAAACAAAATTTTTATATATTCTAAAAGTTTTTCTCAATTGTTAATTGTTTTTATTTTGCTGCTTCTAGTAATTTACCTATTTCTTCATTTGTGAAATTATAAGCAGTATTGCAGAAATTACATTTAATTTCTTCTTCTTTACCATCATCATATATTTCTTGAAGTTCTTTTGCACCAATTGATAATAATACTGATTCAACCTTTTCTCTTGAGCAATTACATGTATATTCTGGTTTTAATTCCTCTAAAATCTTTAAGTCCATACCTTCGAATATGTATTCTAATACTTTATCTATACTTCCATGTTCTAAAAGCATTTGTGTAATTGATGGTATTTCTTCTAATCTATATGTAATTAAGTCTGAAAGTAATTCATCTGCATTTGGCATCATTTGAATTATAAAGCCTCCAGACACCTTTATAGAATAATCTCTATCCACTAAAACTCCTAATGCTACAGCTGATGGAGTTTGCTCTGATACAGTAAAATAATAAGCTAAATCTTCTCCTATTTCTCCTGTATAAATAGGCACTTGACCTACATATGGATCTTTCATTCCTAAATCTTTAATAACTGTAAATTCACCATTTACACCTACATACCCACCTACATCCAATTTATTTTTTGAATTTAGCGGTATATCTCCATATGGGTTTCCAATAAATCCCTTTACTTTTCCACCTTCATAAGATGTTACTGTTATCCCCTTAGCTTCTCCGCCACCATTTATTTTTAAAGTAATTACCTCTTTGTCTGATTTTAAGGTTGATCCCATTAATGCACCCGCTGTAAGCATTCTTCCTAGTGCTGCTGCTGCAACTGGTGTACATTCGTGTATTTCCTTACCTGTATTAACTAAATCAGTTGTTTCACCAGCAATAATCCTTACCATACCATCTTTTGCTGTTGCTTTTATTATTTTATCCATCATTATTCCTCCATTAACTAAATTACTTTTTTACTACATACATAATTCTTTCTGTTAAATTTTCAACAGATTTTTTAGAGTATCCATCAAATTTACCTATTATTTTCAAATCCAACTCTTTAAGCTTATTTTCTATAAATTCTTCTGTATACGCTCTTTCTAAATGTTCTTCTTCAAATCGTTCATATAATTCTCCTTTTTTAACGAAGAAAGTTAAAAACATATTCAAAATATCATTTTCAAAAGTATTTTCCCAGGTATAGAAAACTTCTTCTTCACTATATGTATAAATATTATTACCTAATATTTCCGAAAGCTTATAATATGAATTTACATCAAATATAAATATTCCATTATCTTTTAAATGATCTTTTACCCTCATTAAGTATTTAAGAAAACTTGCTTCTTCTATAATGTAATTTGTTGAATCCAATACCGATGTAATTAGATCAAATTTTCTATTTAGGCTAAGCTCACTCATATCCTGACAAACTAGCTGACATTTGATTTTTTCCTTTTTTAGCTTATTAAAAGCTTCCCTTAACATATCATCTGATAAATCTACAGCAAAGGATTCTTTAAAATTTTTTGCCAGTTTTGCAGTAACGTTTCCAGTACCACATGCTATATCTAGATAATTATCAAAACTTATATCTTCCTTTTTGCATATTTCAATAATTCTAGAACACATATCTTCATAGTCAATATCTTCATTTATTAAATTATCATATATTTTAGCAAACTCTCCATATGCCAAAGATATCCCTCCCCATCTTTATAGAGTTTTCTAAAACTATATTAAATGTAAAATTTCCTTTAGTCAATCTATAGAAAGAATAAAAATGCACTATAAAAAATAATTTTACTTTCTACCTAGAATTTCATCATTTGTAGGTATCTTTAATATTCTTTTTCTTTTAGTCATTATCCCCCCTATTCTTCCTGTTTCTTCTGCTGTTAGCCCCCCCCAGCCTAATTCATCTACTTTATCTTTTAATCCTAACTCGTCTGCTATTTCATATTTAATTTTTTCCCTTAATACTTCGGCCTCTGATAGTTCTTTATTTGATTTTATTTTTGATTTTATTATTTTTTTTAATGGTGTTTTACTCAATTTTATACCCCCTATCAATATAATATTTATAGTTTTTCCAAAAGTTTTGCTAATATACTATTAAAATTTATTATTCACTATATCTTCTAAAATTTTATATATTATAATAAAGTATTGAATTTTTAAGAATATTTAACTATAGTTATAGTAACTATATTTTTTATATTTACTATTTACATTAATGAAAAGGGGGAAAAATTTATGTACAATGTTGCAATAGTTGGGGCTACTGGTAATGTGGGAAGAAAATTTTTAGAAATCTTAGAGGAAAGGAACTTTCCTATTAAAGATTTGTATCTTTTTGCTTCTAAACGTTCAGCAGGTTCTAAACTAAATTTTAAAGAAGAAGAAATAATAGTGGAGGAAACTTCAGTTGAGAATATAAAAGATAAAAGAATAGATTTTGCACTTTTCTCAGCCGGCGGAGATGTAAGTTTGAAATTCTCACCTATATTTGCTTCATATGGAGCTGTGGTGATCGATAATTCAAGCGCATTTAGAATGAATAAAGATGTTCCTTTAGTAGTTCCTGAAGTTAATCCTGAAGATATAAAGTGGCATAGCGGTATTATAGCTAATCCTAATTGCTCTACAATTCAAGCTATGGTTCCTTTAAAGGTTTTATTAGACAACTACGGAGTAAAAAGAATAGTATATTCTACATACCAAGCTGTTTCTGGTGCTGGTATGCAAGGTATAGCTGATTTAGAAGAAGGTTTAAAGGGTAATAAGCCAAAGAAATTTCCTTATTCCATAGCAGGTAACTGCCTTCCTCATATAGATGTTTTTTTAGATAATGGCTACACAAAAGAAGAAATTAAAATGATTGAAGAAACAAAAAAAATTCTTCATAATAATAACTTAAAAATTACAGCAACTGCTGTTAGAGTTCCTGTTCTTAATAGTCATAGTGAAAGTATAAACGTTGAACTAGAAAAATCATTTAACTTAGAAGATATAATAGAACTATTTACCAATACAAAAGGGCTTACAGTTTATGATGATATAAACACACTTAAATATCCTACAGCTTTAATGGCATCAGGAAAAGATGACGTATTTATTGGACGTATAAGAAGAGACTTTAGCATAGATAATGGACTAAATTTATGGGTAGTTGCTGATAATATTAGAAAAGGGGCTGCTTTAAATGCAGTGCAAATAGCCGAACTATTAATAAAGGAGTGATGAGTAATGTCAATTTTTAAAGGCTCTGCAGTAGCAATAGTTACACCTTTTAATGATACTGGAGTCAATTACAACAAATTAAAAGATTTAATAGAATGGCATATACAAGAAGGAACAGATGCAATTGTAATTTGTGGTACAACTGGTGAAGCCAGTACAATGAATATTGAGGAAAGAAGAAAAAGTATAAAATTTACTGTTGATGTTGTTAATAAAAGAATACCTGTAATTGCTGGTACTGGAACTAATGATACTAAAGCTTCTATCGAAATGAGTGAATTTGCTGAAAGTGTTGGTGTTGATGCTCTTTTAGTTATAACACCATATTATAACAAAACAACAAATAAAGGTTTAATTAAACATTTTGAAGCAATAAACAATGCAGTGGATACTCCTATAATTTTGTATAATGTTCCAAGTAGAACAGGCGTTAATATATCCCCTGCTCAATTATTAGAATTATCAAAATTAAAAAATATAATCGCTATTAAAGAAGCTAGCGGAAATATAAGTCAAGTTGCTCAAATGAAAGCATTATGTGGAGATAATATTGATATATATTCTGGAAATGATGATCAAGCAATCCCAATAATGTCTTTAGGAGGTTTAGGAGTTATATCTGTACTTGCAAATATAATGCCTAAGGAGGTTCATGATATGACTTCTTTATATTTATCTGGTAATATAAAAAAGGCCTTAAAAGTACAATTAGATACCTTGGATATAGCAAATAAATTGTTTATAGAAACTAACCCAATCCCAGTTAAGACTGCTTTAAATTTGATGGGTAAAAATGTAGGTCCATTTAGATTACCTTTATGTGATATGGATAATGAAAATCTTGAAATACTAAAATGTTCTTTAAAAAATTATAATTTAATTTAAGGAGTTTAATATGATAAAAATTGTACTAAATGGTTGCTGTGGAAAAATGGGGAAAATAATTGTAGAAACTGTTAAGAATTTTCCTAATATAAATATTGTTGCCGGAATAGATAAATACCCAAATATGAAATATGACTTCAACATTTTTACAGATATTAAAGATTTAAATGTAGCTTATGATGTTTTAGTAGATTTTTCTAGACCTGAAGCACTTAAGGATATATTAAGTTTATCGTTAAAAAATAATAAGCCAGTTATTTTATGTTCTACAGGCTATACTGCTGAAGATTTATCACTTATTTCGAAAACAAGTGATATTATTCCAATATTTAGATCTGCTAACATGTCTTTAGGTGTGAATTTATTGAATTCCCTATTAAAGAAGGTAGTTCCTTCTTTATATCAAAATTATGATATTGAAATAATAGAGAAGCATCATAATCAAAAAGTTGATTCTCCTAGTGGAACAGCTCTTTTACTTGCTGATACTATTAAAGATTCTATCCCCACTGAAACTTCATATGTGTATGGTAGAAGTGGTGAAAGTAAGAGAAATAAAAAAGAAATTGGAATTCATGCAGTTAGAGGTGGATCCATTGTTGGAGATCACGATATAATATTTGCTGGTACTGGAGAAATAATAGAGTTGTCTCATAAAGCAATATCAAGAGAAGTATTTGCGGTAGGTGCATTAAAAGCTTGTGAATTTATGAATAAAATTACTGAAGCAAGGTTATATAATATGGATGATGTTTTAGGAATTTAACTATTTAAAAAGGGCTGTCATATTTGGCAGCCCTAATTTTAATTCTAAACTTATTAGGAATGTTTTTCTAGTTTAAAATTTACTTATAGTGTAAAACTATAATATGACTAAATAATAAGGAGGTTTAATTATGCCAAAAGATAGTCAACCTGATAATAAAAAAGCTAGAATGGAAAAATGTAATAATCAAACTCCTATTACAGAAGAAGGCCATAACCATAATCCAAATGCTAAACATAAATCTATTAAAAGGGAGGGCTTTTCTAGCCAACATTTTAATAGAGCTGGAAACTAAAAAAGAAGAGTCATAGACTCTTCTTTTTTAGTTATTACTTTTCACCTTCGATATATGCCTTATCAAAGAATACGTGTCCTAAAGTTGAAACTCTAACACCCTTAACTTCTGGTTTAGCACCCTTAACTTTAGTGTAGTAATATAATGGGATTATTGGCATTTCTTCCATAATGATATCTTCTGCTTTTCTCATTAATTCCCATCTCTTAGCTGGATCTGCTTCTTTCTTAGCATCTGCAACTAACTTGTCATATTCTGCATTTGAATATCCAGCGTCATTGTTTCCACCGCCAGTTACCCATAAATCTAAGAATGTCATTGGATCAACATAGTCTCCTGACCAACCATGTCTAGCAATTTGATATTGACCTTGTTGTCTTGAATTTAAGAATACTTTCCATTCTTGGTTAGCTAACTCAACATTAACACCAATCTTAGCCCAGTCTTGTTGAATTGCTTGAGCTATTAATTTGTGATCTCCTTCAGTATTATACATGAATTCTAATGTTGGAAGACCTTTTCCTTCTGGATATCCAGCTTCAGCTAATAATTTTTTAGCTTCTTCTATATTAGGTGTTTCTGCATCATAATATTTCTTTGATGCAAAATCTTCGCCTTTTTCATTTAATATTCCTTTTGGTACAAAGCTATATGCTGGTACTTGACCTGATTTTGTAACATTTTCAACAATAGCTTTTCTATCAATTACAAGATTTAAAGCTTTTCTTACTTTTTCATTACTTAAAACTTTTTTAACATCTTCTGATAATCCATCTTGTTTTCCTACATTTAAAACTAACATATAAGTTGCAAGATTTGGATAAATAGTAACTAAACCTTCATTTTTACCATTTTCGATTTCAGCTGGTGGAACTGTGTCAACCATATCAAAATCTCCAGATTTTAATGAAGCATATGCAGTATTTTGATCAGTAACCAATTTCCAAACTATTCCAGGAAGCTTGATTTCTTTTTTATTCCAGTAGTTTTCATTCTTTTCAAATATTAATTGATCTTTCATATCCCATTGTACTAATTTGAAAGGTCCATTTGAAACATAAGTTTCTGGTTCAGTAGCCCATCCTTCTGGGTTAGCTGTAACTATGTCTTCTCTTTCAGGGAAGTAAGTTGTAAATGCAGTAAGTTCTGGGAAATAAGCTGTAGGTGCTTCTAAAGTTACCTTTAAAGTATGATCATCTACTACTTCTATTCCTAAATCTTCTCTACTAGCTTCACCATTATAGAATTTTTCACCATTCTTAATATAGAATAATTGATAGTTATATTCTGCTGCAGTGTCTTTAGTTAAAGCTCTAACCCATGAATATTCAAAGTCTTTAGCTGTAACTGCTTCCCCATCAGACCATTTAGCATCCTTTCTTAATGTGAAAGTATATACTAATTGATCATCTGATACTTCCATTTTTTCAGCAACTCCAGGAATTGCCTTTTCATTTTCATCAAGTCTCATTAATCCTTCAAAAGCATTATCAATAATTGATCCTGCTCCAGATGAAGTGTTTAATGTTGGGTCTAAAGTTTCTGGGTCTTCACCTAAGTTATAAATTAATTTTCTTCCACTATCTGCTGAATCCTTGTTTCCGCAACCTACAAAAACAGACATTCCAAGTGTAAGTGTTAGTGCAACTGCACAAATCTTTCTAAGCTTATTGCTTTTCATTGTTTTTCCCCCTTAATATATAAAATTTATACTAATTGCTTATTATGCAATAGATACCTATTCATTAAATAGATGACATGCTACGAAGTGACCTGGTTCTACTTCTTTAAGTTCTGGATCTACTTCTCCACAAATTGGTTTAGCATATTTACATCTACCCTTAAATCTACATCCCGGCGGTGGATCTATCGGTGATGGAATATCACCTTCTAAAACTATTCTTTTATTATTTTTAGCCACCTGAGGATCCGCAATCGGTACTGCTGAAAGTAATGCTTGTGTATAAGGATGTTTAGGCTTTAAATACACATCATCTGCAGGACCTTTTTCAACCATTTTTCCTAAGTACATAACTCCAATATGAGTTGATATATGTTTAACCATTGATAAGTCATGAGCTATAAAAAGATAAGTTAATCCAAACTCTTCTTGTAGTTCTTCTAACATATTAATTACTTGAGCTTGAATTGAAACATCAAGTGCTGATATAGGCTCATCACATACAATAAAGTCTGGTTGTACTGCAAGTGCTCTTGCAATACCTATTCTTTGTCTTTGTCCACCTGAAAATTCATGAGCATATCTATTTATGTGGCTTCCATTTAATCCAACTCTATCTAAAAGATATCTTATTCTTTTAGTTCTTTCTTCACCCTTATATAATCCATGAATATCTATAGCTTCACCTATTATATCGCCTACAGTCATTCTTGGATTCAAAGAAGCATATGGATCTTGAAATATCATTTGCATATTTCTTCTTAAAGAAACCATTTTCTTTTCACTAAAATTAGTTATGTCTTCACCATTAAAAATTATTTGTCCAGAAGTTGGCTCATACAATTTTAAGATAGTTCTTCCTGTTGTAGTTTTACCACAACCTGACTCACCAACTAATCCTAATGTTTCTCCTCTTTTTATTGTAAATGAAACATTATCAACAGCTTTTACAAAACTTTTTTGTGAGAACATTCCTTTATTCACAGGGAAGTATTTACAAAGGTTTTTAACCTCTAAAATAATATCATTTTTCTTTTCCATTATTCTTCCCTCCTTATTGGTGATTCTATCTTTGGTGCATTCTCATGACATAACCAGCATGCTGATTTATGACCTTTTGATATTTCAAATAATGGTGGTTGTTTTTCTATACAAACTTTCATAGCATATTTACATCTTGCTGCAAAAGGACATCCTGTTGGTGGTTTTAATAAATCAGGTGGCTGCCCTTCAATTGGAGTTAATTTTTCTTTAACCTCACTTTTAGGATTCGGCACACTATTTAATAACCCCCATGTATATGGATGTCTAGCATTGTAGAATATGTCTTCATCTGTCCCCTCTTCTACAACTATTCCACCATACATAACATTAATTCTTGTACAAAGATCTGCAACTACACCTAAGTCATGTGTTATAAGTATAATAGAGCTATTAATCTTTTCTTTTAAGTCTTTCATCAAATCCAATATTTGTGCTTGAATTGTAACATCTAAAGCAGTTGTAGGTTCATCTGCTATAATAAGTTTTGGTTCACAAATAAGACTCATTGCTATCATAACTCTTTGTCTCATACCACCTGAAAATTCATGTGGATATTGCTTAAGTCTTTTCTCTGGACTTGGTATTCCTACCATATCCAACATTTTTATTGCTAAATCATTAGCTTCTGCTTTTGAAACTTTTTTATGTTTAATTAAATGCTCAGTTAATTGTTGTCCAACTGTAAATAAAGGATTTAATGATGTCATAGGATCTTGGAAAATCATAGCCATCTCATTTCCTCTAATTTCTTGCATTTCTTTTTCAGTTGGATTAGTTATATTTTTCCCGTTAAATGTAATTTCCTCTGAATCTATAATTGCATTATCAGCCAATAATCTCATAATAGACATCATTGTCACTGATTTCCCACAACCTGATTCTCCAACTATTCCTAAAGCTTCTCCTTTATCTAAATGTAATGATACACCTCTTACGGCTTGCACATCACCTATATGTGTTCTAAAGGAGGTTTTTAAATTTTTAACTTCTAATAATCTACTCATCTGTCATTCCTCCTATTTCTTATTTTTAGGATCTAAAGCTTCTGTTAAACCATCACCAAATAGGTTAAACGCTAAAATAATTATACATATAGCTCCTGCTGGGAATAATAATTGATATGCAGCAGTACTTAATAATCCACTAGCGTCATTTGCTAATGTACCTAAAGAAGCAAGTGGTGCATTAATACCTAGACCTATAAAGCTTAAGAATGCTTCTGTAAAAATTGCTTGTGGTACAAACAATGTTAATGTTACTAATATAGACCCCATACAGTTAGGAATTAAGTGTCTAAATAAAATTCTTGCTTTTGATGCTCCAAGAGCTTTAGCTGCAAGAACAAATTCTTGTTGCTTTAATTGAAGTATATCTCCTCTTACTATTCTTGCCATACCTACCCAATAAGAAATAGCCATTGCTAATATAATTGTTGTTAATCCAGTTGATCCTTCCTTTTTGAAGGTTGCCATTAATATTATTACATATATTTGTGTTGGAATAGAATATAAAACATCTACTATTCTCATCATTATATTATCTACTCTTCCACCAAAGAAACCAGCTACCCCTCCATATAATACACCTATAACTAAATTTATAGCTGCTGCTGAAATAGCTATTATAAGAGAATATCTTGCTCCATACATTACTCTTACAAATAAATCTCTTCCTAAGTTATCTGTACCAAATAAATGTTGTGCACTTGGCCTTAAATCAGTTGCTTGTAAATTAGTGTCATAATAAGTATACCCCATTATCTTTTCCATTATTACAGGACCAACAAATGCAAATAATACCACTACTACTATCATAACTAGCGAAAATAATGCCACTTTATTATTTTTAAGTCTTCTCCATGCATCGGCCCAATATCCAACACTTGGTCTAACTATTTGTTCAAAATTCTTTTCCTCTTCACTTAAAGGAGTAAATAAATCTTTATCTATATTTAAATCCATTTTTAAATCTTCCACGTCTTTACCCCCTCTTATCCTTCTAGTTTAATTCTTGGATCTATTAATACATATATAATATCTACTAATAAATTACATGTTACTATTAGAGTACAATAAAAAGCTGTAACTCCTAATAATGAAGTGTAGTCTCTATTAGTAATTGATAATGTAAATTCATTTCCAAGCCCAGGTATTGCAAATATTTTTTCAACTACGAAAGATCCTGTTAATACTCCTGCTACTAAAGGTCCTAAGTATGTAACTACAGGTATTAATGAATTTCTTAGTGCATGTTTAAATATTATTGTTTTTCCACTTAATCCTTTAGCCTTTGCTGTTCTTATATAATCTGATTTTAATACATCTATTAACTTACTTCTTGTTAATCTAGTTATAAATGCCATTGAACTTCCTGATAATGCAATTACAGGCATAATATAATTAGTTGGCTTACCTAAGCCTGTGGCTGGTAATAACTTAAGTTTAACTGTAAATATATATATTAAGAATGTTCCCATAACGAAACTTGGTATTGTTATTCCTAATGTTGCTAGAACCATACATACTCTATCTGGCCATTTATCAGCTTTTAATGCAGCTATTATTCCAAGTAAGACTCCTGCTACAACAGAAAATCCTATTGACACCATTCCAACTTTAGCTGAATTAGGGAAACTTTTCTTTATTGTTGTTAAAACTTCTCTTCCTTTATACTTCATTGATTTACCGAAATCACCTTTTAATAGATTTTTCATATAAATCGTATATTGTTCTCCAACAGGTTTGTCCAAACCATATTTTTCGTTTAGTTGGGCTTTCATATCCGGTGTTATTTTTTCTCCATCAAATGGACCACCCGGCATCATTCTTACTAGAAAGAATACTATAGTTACAACTGCCCAAACAGTAACTATACTAGTTAAAAGTCTCTTTCCTATATACTTTACCATTTGTTTTCAACCCCCATTCATCATTCTACGCACATTCCATTTTGTAGATATTAATAATTATATTATATTATTGAAATTTGTCAATTAACATTTTAAATTTATCTTAAGTATTTTAATAATATATCAATAATACTTATTGTTTTTTTTAAATCTACCAAAGGGTATTAAAGTGTTTGGAAAACGCTTACATTTACTTTTTTTCAGCATTTATGCAAGTATAAATATTAATCCTTCATTTTTCTAATTATTATTAATCTATTATTAATTTCATCAAATATTTTTATTCATTTCATCATTTTTATAGACATTTATTATAATATGTTCGTCATATGTAAACACATATATTCATTATTATTTCTAATATTATGTATTATATCAAGAATATTTATTCATTTCAAAAAAATTAAGCAATATATAAATATCTTTTTATATTGCTTAGTTTTTAATTAGTTACTTATTATTTTTCAAATTAGTAATTTTTTCTAATATGATCTTCTAGTTTATCTAAAGCATTTTTTAACTCATCCATAGAATAACAATATGATATTCTTATATATCCTTCCCCTCCACATCCAAAGGCATCACCAGGAACACAAGCTACTTTTTCTTCTTTTAATAGTTTATTGCAAAATTCCTCTGAGGATATATTAAATCTTTTTATAGAAGGAAATATATAAAATGCTCCTTTGGGTGAATAAAGATCCATTCCCATTGAGTTAAGTCTATTTTCAACATAAATTTTTCTTTTTATAAATTCTTCCTTCATTTTTTCTACAGTATGTAAACTATTTTTTAGACCTTCTAAAACTCCATATTGGCCTATAGAATTTGTACATGATACATTATATTGATGAACTTTAGCTATTTCTTTTAAGTATTTCTCTGTAGCTGCTATAAATCCAACTCTTATACCAGTAACAGAAAACATTTTAGAAAAGCCTCCTATATATATAACCTTATCTTTTATATTATCACACATTGCTATACTATAATATTTATCATAACAAAGAGCTTCATAAAGTTCATCTGTAATAACAGTAATTTCAAAACTCTTTATAATTTCTACTAGAGATTCATATTGACCTTTACTAAGTATTGCCCCTGTAGGATTGCAAGGGTAAGATAAAATCATATATTTTATTTTATCCTTCTTTATTGTACTTACTAATTTACCGATATTTATAGAAAAATCTTCATCCAATTCATAGTTAACAACTTCTCCTCCTAAAATCTTAACTATGTTTTCATATGCTGGATAACTTGGAGTAGGTATTAAAACCTTATCGCCTTTATTTATCAATGAAGATATAGTTGAGTATAATGCCTCGCTGCCCCCAACAGTTACACATACTTCCTTTAAGTCATAATTTATATTTCTATTACTTAAATAATTACAAATTTCATTTCTTAGCTCTAAAAGACCAAAATTATCAGTATAAGTTATTCTATCTTCTTCAATTGCTTTTATCATGGCCTCCTTGATTTCTCTCGGTGCTTTAAAATCTGGTTGCCCTAAAGTTAAAGAAATTGCTTCTTCTACATCTTTTACTTTATTGAAAAATCTTCTAATCCCTGATATTTCAACATTATTTAAGTTTTTATTCATTATTATAGCCCCCTCTTTTATAAATTTCAGTTCACAGTTCACAAGGCACAGTTTTCAGTTATTCTTTAAGTAACAGGGATTTTTTAGGGAACAGGTATAATATATTAGAAATCTTAAAGTAAAAAATAAAGAAAGAAATTTAATATTTTCTTATCAATTTTATATTTAATACTTATTCCTTAATACTTATTACCTTTTCCCTGACACTTTTTACCTTTTACATATTCCTTAATTAAATTCAATTATGAAATATACACTCATAACTATTCTTACTAATTGATACCTGTTCCTTCTTACATGTTACCTATACGCTTAAATTAACTATGACTTGTTCCTTGTTACCTTCTCTTTTCCCTAATTAAAACAACTGTGAATTGTGAACTGTGGACTGATAACTGTTCCTATTACTTGTTACCTTTTACCTAGAATTTTGCTTCGCAAAATAAATCTAGTACTCAATTCCTTTTCTTGCCCCAACACCTTTTTCAAAATAATGTTTAATACATTTCATTTCTGTAACTAAATCACTCTTCTTCAAAATTGCTTCTGGTATATTTCTTCCCGTTAATATAAGTTCCATACTTTGTGGCTTATTATCAATAATGTATATAACTTCTTCTTCAGTTAAAAATTTGTTGTATAAGACTCCCATTATTTCATCTATTATTAAAACATCACATTTATTTTCTTTTATAGTATTTATAATAAATTTATATCCCTCTTTAATTTCTCTTTTTAATTCTTCCTTTTCATCTTCATTTAAATTCCAAACAAAATCTCTTGGCTTTTCAAATCTAAATATTTTAAAGTTATCATTAAGCTCATCAATTGTTTTTAATTCTCCTGTTGGTCCCCCTTTTAAAAATTGAACCATATATATCTTTAATCCATTTCCATAGGCTCTCATACCTTGCCCTATTGCAGCGGTAGTTTTTCCTTTGCCATCGCCTGTGTACACTTGAACAAGACCTTTTTCAAGTTTCATTTTATCAACTCCTTTTTTATAAATTGTACATTATATATCCCTACATTGTAAATATAATATATTTTAACACTTTTTTACTTACTTTCTATTGATATACATGAAATATATTGATATAATTTTTTCATTCTAACTTTATAGTATAGGAGGGTATAATATGAGCTATAATGAGTTAACAGATCCTTATGAAATTGCAAAATTTATAAAGGACTCAAAAAAAACAACACCTGTTAAAGCATATGTTAATGGAGATTTAAGTAATGCTAATATACAAGATATAGAATGGTATGGAAATAATAACTTTTATATTCTTTTTGGAGAACATAATGTGGTAAATGAATTTATTAATAATAATAATAAACTTATTAATTATTATAGAATTGAAAATGATAGAAGAAACTCTGCTATTCCTATGTTAAATCTTGTAGATGTAGATGCTAGAATAGAACCTGGTGCAATAATAAGGGACAGAGTGAAGATTGATAAAAATGCTGTTATTATGATGGGGGCCGTAATAAATATTGGCGCAGAAATTGGTGAAGGCACTATGGTAGATATGAATGCAGTAGTTGGTGCTAGGGGGAAACTTGGTAGAAATGTTCACCTTGGAGCTGGAGCTGTAGTTGCAGGAGTTTTAGAACCACCAAGTAAGTCGCCTTGTGAAATTGGTGATAATGTGCTAATAGGTGCAAACTCTGTTATATTAGAAGGAGTTAAAATAGGCGATGGTGCTGTTATAGCTGCTGGATCTGTTGTTGTTAAAGATGTTCCTTCTGGAGTAGTTGTGGCTGGTAGCCCAGCTAAAATAATTAAAATCGTTGATGATCAGACAAAGGATAAAGTGAAAATTTTAGATGATTTAAGAAAATGATTAATACATAATAAAAGGTGAAAAGTTTAACTCTTCACCTTTATTTTATACTACATTACTTCTTGTTCAGTAACTTCATGCTCTGAATCTAAATTATCATTTTGAACCTTCTCCATCTTTGATACAGAAACTTCATATGCTATCTTTTTCATTACTTCTGTGTCATTAACCTTCTTTTGATATTCTCTACTTTGTAATCTTCCCCAAACTCTAATATTATCTCCAACCTCTAAAGTTTGGCAGAATCTTGAATTTCTTCCCCATGCTATTGTAGGAATATAATCTGATTTATTATATGCTCTATTTACTGCTAATAGTACATCAGCAATTTCTCTCCCAAAGGGAGTTGTCCTATAAACAGGTTCCTTACATATATATCCATCTAAGAATATTTCATTTGGATTTTTACTTCTTTCAATACAAGGTTCAATATTTCTTGCAAATACAGTTAATATGAGTTTATTAGCTCCATCAACAAACTTATTATATGATCTTAATTGACCATCTACTATTATTTCCTTATCAATAGATAAATCCATATTAGCAATTAGTCGTTCTGATACTGTTATGTTTAAAACATCAACTGAATCACTAAGCCTCATAACCTCCATTGAAAACGTATAAAACCCTTCCCCATACATTTCATGGCTAAATTCCAATTCTGATATTACTTTTCCCTCTAAATAAATCTTATTATTTAACATCAAGTTGTCCATCACTAACCCCTCTCTCCCTTAGTAATAAATTTAATCGATTGTAATTTTTGTAACCCCACTGGATATATTTCCATTATAATACATTATATCATCATTTTTCAATATTTTTTATTTTATTTTTTTATTTGCTCGCCTTTATCATCAACATAATAATTTTCATAATATATGATATCTCCTACTGTAGCAAAAGAATATCCACTATCTTCAAGACTTTTTATTATTCTATCTAAATTTCCCGGCGTATATTTTGCATTATTATGGAAAAGTAAAATTGATCCTGGGGCTACTTTTTTAATAACTCTATTATACTCTTCATCAGCACCCCTTTCTTTCCAATCAACAGAATCAACATCCCATTGAATGCATTTATAGCCTTTACTACTTACATAATCAAAAGCTTTTTTATTATAATCCCCACTAGGAAATCTAAATAATTTAGGCTTAATCCCAATTGTTTCTTCTATTATTTTATCTGTTTTTTCTAGTTCTTCTTTCATCCTATTTTCATCAATTTTAGTGAACATAGGATGTATATAGCTATGGTTTCCTATTTCGTGGCCTCCTTCCTTTATCTTAATAAGCTTTTCTCTATTTTCTTCACTATAATTTACCCAACCTCCCATAATAAAAAAGGTTGCCTTTACATTATATTTATCTAGTACCTCTAATATGTTATAAATTTCATCTTTTTCAGCCCAATTTATATCAAAACTTAATGATATCACTTTCTCATCTTTATTTACCCTATAGATAGGTCCTTCATTGAAAGTGCTTGAAAAAACATATTTTAGTTCACCCTCAAATAAAATAGAAACAACTATAGTAATTACTAATAGTGATACGCTAATTAAAACTCTATATCTTCTTTTCACAAGAAACTCCTTTAAATTGCTATCATTTATTTATATTCTTTATAAATAATATTAATTACTATAATATAAACTTAGTAAAATTTATGATATAATTAATTTATACTTTCTAAAAAGGAGGTTTAATATGTACGAAAATTCAGCTGAATTGGCAGAAAATAAATTGCTAGTTTTATATGTGATGGAATCTTTAAAATCCCCTATAACTAATACTCAGCTAACCGAAATTATACTAGAAAATAACTTTATAAACTATTTTACACTTCAACAATATATTAGCGAGCTTGTTTCATCAGACTTTTTGAAATATGAAGTAGTAAATGATAGAAATTTAATATGTATAACTGAAAAAGGAGCAAATGTATTATCCTTTTTTTCTGATAGAATTTCAACAATAAAAAAGAAGATAATCGATGATTATCTCCTTACAATGCTTGATTCTATAAAAAAGGAATTAACTATTCATAGCGATTATACTTTAGCTAAGGATAATGGATTTATAGTAGACTTACAAGCTTCTGAAAATAAAAACCTTTTAATTTCTCTTAAGGTATCAGTTCCTTCTAAGAAGCAAGCACTATCTTTATGCAATCGTTGGAAAAACAATCCTTCTGAAATTTATACTAAAATTATGAATTCATTATTTGATGATGAAAACTAATATAAAGTCATAGCATTAGGTTCTTTTCCTACTGTTATGACTTTTATTTCATTTTTATTTAAATCAATGCACATAATTCTTCCTCTTAAATAATCAGATACAAAGGCTATTTCTCTATATATGATTATTGATTTAGGCATACCTCCCAAAGTAACTTTTCTCTGTATTTTATAATTCTTTTTATCTATTATACTAATACTTCCATCAGCAAAATTACAAATATAAATATTTTTATTATCTTCTAAAATATCCATAGGAACTTTTCCAACTTTTATTTTATATACAGATTCTAAATTAGATAATTTGAATATCTCAATATACCCATCTTTATCATCTCCAATATAACTTTCGCAAACATACAATAAAGTTCTATCATTAGAAACTTTTACTTTGGTTGGATATTCTAATGTTTTTATATTTTTAATTACCTTATTAGTATTTACATCAATAACTGATACATTATTGCTTTGAAAATTAGATACGAATATCAATCCTTTCTCTCTACATTTTTCTATATTATTAGGCCAATTATTTACTCCTATATCTAGTACTACTTTTCTTTCTTTTAAATCATAAAGAACAATAGTATTAGATTCAGAACATGATATATATAGATAATTATCATAGTTAACTAAATCATTTGGATGTGCTCCTACATATATACTACTTTCTTCCTTTAATATATTAAGATTTATTATTGATATAGAATTACTATAACTATTAGTTGTATAAGCTATATCTTTTTCTAAACAGATGCTGCTAGGTCCTAAAGGTCTTTCTCCAAGTTCTAAAAACACTTCCTCATTTATCACTTTTTTCCCACTTAATAATTTTTCTAGTGATATCTTATTTATGGAATCACTACCTGTATTACAAACAATCAAAGAATTCATATAGCACCTCCCTCAAATAGAAAATAGTTACTAAGATAAAATTAGTCCATACTATATTGCATAACAATATGTACATTATAATATATGGGTTTCACTCAAAAATGGGACATTTTTTTATCTTTTATATCAAATTTCCACATTTTCTCTTCATTTCTATTTAATATGCATATATAATGAATACTGTATATAATTTAGGAGGTATTTATTATGTTTGTTTATAAAACTAAAGGGGTTTGTGCTACTGAAATACATATAGATGTAGAAAATAGCATTATTAAAAATGTGAATTTTGTTAGAGGTTGTGCTGGAAATCTTATTGCCTTGTCAACCCTAGTTAATGGAATGAATATTGATGAAGCAATAGATAAGTTAAAAGGAATCGAATGTGGAACTAAGGGTACATCTTGTCCTGACCAGCTTTCTAAAGCATTAGACGAATATAAGAAATTGGTATAAAAAAGATTTTATTTTAAAATATATAGTTTTGTATTTTTAAAATTTAAGGAGCTGCCTTACGGTAGCTCCTTAAATTTCTAATATTTTATAATATACGACTTATTAATAAAACTATAAATCCACCTATCATTAATGATAAATTGATTATATCTATATTTATAATTACTTTACATGAATCAACTATTCTTTTTCTATCAATTTCATTTGTTTCTAAACTAATATTTGCTAACCATTGTGGATTGATTTGTCCAAAATCTTGAAGAGACAAGCTCATAGGATTTCCTCCTATAGCCGAAAATATGCCTATCATTAATATAAGTATTCCTTCTACAAAAATTACATCTCTAAAATGATATCCATTAAAACTAGAAATAAGTTGACCTAAAATAATAGAAACTATAAAACTAGTAATACAAACAGTTATGAATCTTGATAAATTTTTTAGATTTTTTTTATACATAGGAATCACCATCCACCTCTCTTTGAAATCAATTACATTATAGCATTTTAGCTGCTTTAGTACAATATTACTTATTGCTTATAAGGTATAGACTAATTATCATTATTTTAAAATTTCATATTTATTTTTAATTAAAATACTAATTAATTTGTATATAATTTTTATTAATTTAAAAGATATTATTCTATGTTATCATATAAATATTTTTATCATATTATTATATTAGATAATATAAAAAGAAGTGGCAATTTCCACTTCTTTTTATATATAATATATTATTGTATCTTTTGATTTTTTATAGTCATTAACTAAATCTTCTAATGTTATAGCTGAAAAATAACCATTTATCTTATCATTAATTTCTCTCCATAAATTCTTGTTTATAAAATCTTCTATTTCATTTTCTTCATCATCATTTATATCTATAAAAATATTTTCACCTTCTAATACTTTTAATATCTCACTTATAGATAATTCACTTGCATTTTTACTTAAAGAATACCCTCCTTGAGCTCCTTTTCTTCCTACTATAATTCCACCTTTTCTTAGCAAAGAAAATATTTGCTCTAAATATCTTTCTGATATATTCTGTCTTTCTGATATTGTTTTTATACTTACATTTTCAGATTCCATATTTATAGCTAAGTCTACTAAGGCTCTTAAGCCATATCTTCCTTTAGTCGAAATTTTCACATAATCACCTTTTTTCCTTTTATTCTACTATCATTATAAAAATTAAATATCTAATTAACCTTTATTATATATATATTTAAATTAATAATCTATATTTTTATAGCACTATAAGTTTAAAGTTGTTTATTTTAGTATGAACTATTTATTTTAACTTATATACCTTATACATTAATAATAAAAGTCATTACTACAAATAGCAATGACTTTATTTTAAATTATTTATATAAATCTGTTGAAAGATATCTTTCACCTGTATCTGGTAAAAGTACTACGATATTCTTCCCTTTATTTTCTTCCCTTTTTGCTAATTCTTGTGCTGCAACTATTGCTGCTCCTGCTGATATCCCTACTAATAATCCCTCTGTTCTTGAAAGATCTTTTGAAGCATTAAATGCATCTTCATTGTCAACAGTAATAACTTCATCTATAATTGAAACATTTAAATTTTTAGGTATAAATCCTGCTCCTATACCTTGAATTTTATGAGGCCCTGGATTTCCACCAGATATAACTGGAGAATTTTTTGGTTCAACTGCAACTATCTTAACATTAGGATTTTTAGCTTTTAAAACTTCTCCAACTCCTGTAATAGTACCTCCTGTACCAACTCCACCTACAAATATATCAACTTTTCCATCCGTATCTCTCCAGATTTCTTCTGCAGTTGTATTTCTATGAATTTCTGGATTAGATGGATTTTCAAATTGTTGTAAAATAACTGAATTTTCAATTGTATCCTTAAGTTCATTTGCTTTAGCTATTGCACCTTTCATACCTTCTGTTCCAGGTGTAAGCACTAATTCTGCCCCTAGAGCTTTTAGAAGATTTCTTCTTTCTAAACTCATAGTTTCTGGCATTGTTAAAATAAGTCTGTATCCCTTTGCTGCTGAAACAAAAGCTAACGCTATACCCGTATTTCCACTTGTTGGCTCTATTATTACTGAATCTTTATTTAAAATTCCATTTTTCTCTGCATCTACTATCATTCCATATCCAATTCTATCTTTTACGCTACCACCTGGATTAAAATATTCTAACTTTGCAATTACTGTTGCTAAAAGATCCTTTTCTGAATTGTAATTAGATAATTCTAATAATGGTGTATTTCCTATTAATTCTACTAAACTTTTTGCTATTTTCATTTTTATCTCTCCTTTATATCCTACTATTCCGATATGTTTATTTATACTTATATATTACTCTTTTTTTTATCATTTGTGAATACCTTTTTATAAATTTGAAGAAAAAATTTATATCATTATTATTGTATGCCTTCTTTAAAATTACTCTTATTTTCTCTTAATGTCTTTTATAAATATCATAAAAAAATTAAATAGTACAAATACTATTATACCTGTTGTAACATATATTTGTATCCCTGATATTTCTTTTAATATATTACTTAATAATTTATATCCTTTATAATTTAGAAATGATGACATTTTTATTGAAGCTAATGTTGCTATTGCCATAGGGAAGGTTAATGCTGAAAAAGATGGCGTAAATTTATAGGAAAAAAATTTAGGAAGCTTTAACAATACGAATAAAAGCGTACCAAAAACTAAAAGATATAATAAATATAATACTAGATTGTTAGCGTTATCTTCAATATTTATATAACAAACCACACAAAGACTTGAAGGAGCAAGCAAAATAGCTTGAGTATGAAATACTGCATCCTTTACAGGAACTTTTATTAATCTTAAAATCATAAATGGTAATATAATTAGTAGAGCCACAATACCATAATATAAAACTATTTTATTTATTAAAGGCTCTTTCATAGAAGCTCCTACAACTACAGAAACCATTATTCCATTATATGTCACATACCAACTTGGAAGAAAAGTATCTTTGTTTAATCCCTTTATTACATTATTATATGTAAATACTACTATATGCACTGCATGCACCCCTACCCCTAAAATCCATAGACCTTTCCCAAATTTATTATTATAATCAAAATAATATGACCCTAGAATCATAGTTATCATAGTTATTCCTGCATAAAGACTAGATGGAACCGTGTTAAAATACTCTTTTTTGCAAGTAGGATAAAATAATAAAATTTTAACTATATAAGTTAATAAAATAACTGTTGCAATCCACATAGTTAAGTGCCTTATCCATATGTATCCTAATAAATAATAAATATTAGATAATGTAGCTGCACCTACCATAGCTGGCACTACCGCAATAGGTAAATTCTCAACTTTTTTCAAAAATAGATTTTCTTTCATGGTTCCCTCCTAAGCCATTTATTAAGCATTGATAATAATGAGGTTTTGATAAAACTAATTAATCTTTTACTTATATAGTTATAAAATATTTATGACTATCACATTATTATAATTATTAATTTCTCATTTAAATCAATATACAAATTCTAAATTTTCTGTTTCATTAAAGAAGTCAGAATAATCAATGTCAAATAAAGGTTTTTTAACTTTATCAACATTTATTTTTTGTTTTATAAGTTGTGTCAATACTCCTACATAAGATAAATCTCCTTGAACTATAGCTCCATAAATTGCTCCATCTTTATAAATTATTTTTCTATAATCCTTACCATCAATATCTACTATTTCTTCATAATCATCGTCAGGCTTTGTAACTATACCTAATGACATAGTAGCCACACCGCAAAAATTCATCGTATTTTTACTAGCGAAGTAATCTTCCATAAATGTTTCTTTTCCAACCATATTATTTGCCGCTATTATTCCTTCTTTAACAGCCGTTGGCCAAATAGGATTTCTTCCTGTTATATCTCCTGCTCCATATACATCTTTAGCATTTGTTTCACCTTTTGCATTTATTATAAGTCCAAATTTATCACATTCAATTCCAGTATCTTTTAAGAATCCTACATTTGCTCTAACACCAGCACAAGCTATAATGAGTTCACAAGGTACTTCTTCTCCTGTATTAAGCTTTATTGAAACTGGATTATTATCATTATCTACAATCACCTTTTCTGCTCTTACACCAAACTTAAAATTAACTCCTTCTTTTCTTAACCTTTCTTCATATACATTTGCAGAATATTTGTCTAATTGAAGGGGAAGCATTCTATCTCCCATTTCAATCATTGTTAAATTCACATCATAATCTAAAAGTCCTGCTAAAGCATCAACTCCAACTAATCCTGCTCCTAAAATAGCAACATTTTTGACTTTCTTAGTAAGCTCTTTAATTTTTATTGCATCATCTAAATTTCTAAGCCCAATTATATTATTAGAAGTTCTTAAATTTTCTATTGGTGGTAAAAAAGAAGAAGCTCCAGCTGCAAGTAAAACTTTATCATATTTTAAACTTTCCTTATTTGATAAAGATAAAACTTTTTCTTTAATATCTATTCCTATAACTTCAATTCCTCTTAACCATTTTATATTATACATATCAAAAAAATCTTTGGGAGTAAAATCTAAATCCTTAATATCTCTTCTACTATCTAAAAAATGATGAAGTATACATCTTGAATATACTCTATCATCTTTTGATACTAAAATAACTTCTGCATCTTTATCATATTCTCTAATTGTTTTAGCTGCATTAATTCCTGATGCTGATGCACCAACTATAACATATACCATTATCTATATACCTCCTCTAAGGTTAAAGCTCCCATAGGACATTTAGCTACACATTGTGGATACTCACTTTCAGTAGATAAGCACATATCACATTTCATAACTTCTCTATTAGTTTGATAATCCATCTTTAATACTCCATAAGGACAAGCCATTATACACATAAAGCAACTTGCACAACGACTTTTATCATAAATTACATAGCCACTTTCATCATCTCTTCTCATTGCTCCAGTAGGGCATGCATATACACATTCTGGTCTAGTACAATGCCTACAGTATATAGGCGCATACTTTCCCTCACTATCAATAACTATTCTACCTCTAGTATCTCTTGATCCGTGAGCTACCGTACAGGCCGTAACACAAGTTAAGCATCCTATACATTTTTTTCTATTTATTTTTATTCTTTTCATATTAATCTCCTAATTTATTTTTTCTATTTTTACTGGTACATACTTATAATTAGGCTCTCTTGAATAAGTGTCAAACACTGATGGTAATACAGAGTTTGACTCTATATAATGCATTGGTACAAAAACATGATCTTTCTTTACAGTTCTAGTTAACTTAACTAGAAAATTATTGCTTAATCCATTAGGTGCAGTTACCTTAACTTTTTCATTTTCTCTAATGCCAAGCTTTTCTGCCGTATCTGTATTAATATTTATATATCCTTCTTTAACAATTATTGCTTCTACTGCTGGAATTTCCCTTGTTCTTGTTTGTGTATGCCATTGACCTGCAGTGGCCCTTCCTGTACTTAAAATATAGGGGTATTCCTTATTTTGCTCATATGGCATTTCACTTATATCCTCATAAATAAATTTTGCTTTTTTACTAGGAGTATAAAACTTTTTATCTTCAAAGAGTCTTCTCTCTTTACTATCTAATTTCTCTCCTTTTCTAAATGGCCATTGTATTCCTTGCGATACTATTAAATCATCATATTCTACTCCTGTAATATCACAAGGCATATCCTTAGTACATTCTCTTATTGTTTCAAAAGCATCCTTTGGAGTTCTCCATTTCTCCAAAAGTTTTCCCATTCCAATAGCTTCGCCAATTCCTAGCATTATATCATAGTCTGATAATTCATTTTCCTTTTTAGGAATTACTGGTTGAATTTTAGATATTCTTCTTTCTGTATTTATGAGAACCCCTTCCTTTTTTAATCCATTTGTTGATGGAAGTATAAGATGCGCATATTTAGCAGTTTCTGTATCGCTATAAATATCTTGAAGAGCTAAGAATTCTAGTTTTTCAGCAGCTTTCTTAAATTCTAAATTATTTATAAAAGATGCTGCTGGATTTGTAGCTATCACCCAAAGAGCTTTTATTTCTCCTTTATTAATGCCTTCAATTATTTGATCATATGGAATACTTGATTTTTTAGGTAACATATCTTCATCAATATCTAAGGCTTCTGCTACAACTTTTCTTCTATCCTTATTACTATATTCTCCGCCTCCGTAAAGTCCTGTTGTATTACTAAATAATCTTGATCCCATAGCATTGCATTGCCCTGTTATTGAATTTGCTCCTGTTCCAGGTTTTCCTATATTTCCAGTCATAAGCGCCAAATTTATTATAGCCTGTGCAGTTCTAACTGCTTGATATCCTTGATTTACCCCCATAGTCCACCAAAACGATACTCTTTTTCCTTCATGAATTATTTTTGCAAGATCTAATATTCTTCCTTTGGATATTCCTGTATGCTCTTCAATATCATTTATATCATATTTTTTAACATGGCTTTTAAAGCCTTCAAAGTCTTCGGTGCTATTTTTTATAAACTCTTTATCTATCCATTCTTTTTCAATTAGCACATTTGCTAATGTATATAAAAGTCTTAAATCACTCTTTGGTTTTAAATCAATCCAAATATCTGCATTACTAACTGTCTCACTTTTTCTTGGGTCAATTACTATAAGTTTTGAATCTTCACCTCTGCCATCAACAAGTCTTCTCCAAAGAATTGGATGAGCTACTACCGGATTACAGCCAATAAATATTGCTACATCGGATAGTTCTAAATCTTCAAAGGTGTATGGCGGTGAATCAAAGCCAAAACTTTGTTTATATGCTACAACTGCAGTTGCCATACAAAGTCTAGTATTTCCATCTCCATTACCACCTAAAAAATTTCTTCCTATATGCCCAGCTAGTGCCATTTCTTCAGTACATAACTGCCCTGTACTTAAAAATGCAAAACTTTCTTTTCCATACCGATTTTGTATATCTTTAATCTTATTCGCAAATATATTAAATGCTTCTCCCCAAGATATATGTTCAAACTGTCCTTTTTTATTTTTTAAAAGTGGCAGTACTGGGTTCTCATAAATAGTATTTTGTTTATCTAAATTAAGACCTTTAATACAACAAAAACCTTTATTCACAGGATAATTCTTTGCTGGTACTACCCTTTCTATAAAATCATTTTCGTTAACATGGAAATCAAAATTGCATGCTATAGAACAATAATTGCAAGTAGATCTAACAATTCTCATATAATTTCTCCTTTAAATCTATCCATTTTATAAATATTATTTCTAATATTTACTTCTTGTATTCATTTAATAAAAATACATAACCTATGTAAAATGAAGATATCATAAAAATATCCATAAAATTAATTTTTTTTGCTACTCTAAAAAGTAAAAAAATCTTAGCATTCAATTATTTCATAACTAAATGCTAAGATGTTTTCGTTACAAGGAAAATACTTTCTTTTCCATATTTGTTAAATTGCACTCATCTCCAACTCTTACTTTTCCGCCCCTTAATACCCTAGTAAATATACCATTTTTCGGCATTATACATTCTCCAACTTGATAATATATAGCACACTTATCATGACATTCCTTACCAATTTGAGTTACTTCTAAAAGTACTTCTCCTACTGTTAATCTTTGTCCAACTGGAAGTTTATTTAGCTCAATTTCATCTATTACTAAATTTTCTCCAAATGCACCAAAATCTACGTCTCCACCTTTATTTCTAAATTCATCAATTTTTTCAAATGCTAATAAACTTACTTGCCTATGCCATTTACCTGCATGAGCATCACCTTCTATCCCAAACTCTTCTATAAAGGTTGCTTCTTCTATTTCATTTTTTAATGTTCCTTTATGCTTACTTGTACATATAGCTAAAACTTTGCTCATATTTCTATCCTCCAATTTGATTCATAAATTTTAATTCTTTGTCTTTACTTTTCTGCATAAATAAATGTTTTTCTGGTTTATCAAAAATGCTATTGTATATTGCAAGTGACAAATCTTTATCAGAAACTCCACTTCTAATTAATTTCTTTAAATCAATACCATAATTGAAATGTAAACATTGTTTCAAAAATCCTTCTGGAGTTAATCTAATTCTATTACATTCTTCGCAAAAGCAATTGCTTATTGCACTTATAAATCCAATTTTACCTTTAGCACCATTTAATTTTATATAAGTTGCTGGACCCCCACTTTTATTTTTTTTAACTTCTTCAAATCTCTTATAATTATTTTTAATAGTTTCTATAATATCTTCATTATTAATTCCTTTATATTTGCTTCCTATCCCAATTGGCATAAGTTCTATAAACCTTACATCTATTGGATTCTTTAAAGTTAAATTAACAAAATCTATTATCTCCTTGTCATTAATTCCTTTTATTATAACAGTATTTAATTTTACTTTAATTCCAAGTGATATACATTTATCTATTGCTGATAGTACCTTTTTCAAATCTCCTAATCTAGTTAATTTCTTAAAGTTCTCTTCATTTAAGGAATCTAAACTTATATTAACACCTTTTAATCCGGACTTCGAAAAAATCTCTAGATTTTCTTCTAGTAATATTCCATTTGTAGTTAAATATATTTCTTTTATAGATGGTATATTATTTATTCTTTGCATAAGTTCTAATATATCTTTTCTAACTAAAGGCTCTCCGCCAGTAAATCGAACTTTTTTTATACCAAGCTTTGCACTTTCACATACTATTTTACATATTTCATCATTAGTTAGTTTATCTTCATTTTTAAGAAAATTATTATCTTTTTCTTCCATACAATATATGCATCTTAAATTACAGTTATCAGTTAATGAAATTCTTAAATAGTCTATTTCTCTGCCATATTTATCTTTCATATTATTTTAAAGAGCTATCATAAAAATCAAACTCTCCACTCTTCCCCCCTGTTTTTTTTAGTAAATGAGTGTACTCTATAACCATTCTTTTATCTACAGCTTTACACATATCATATATTGTTAATGCTGAAATCGTAGCTGCAGTTAAAGCCTCCATTTCAACTCCTGTTTTATCTACTATTTTTACAGTTGCTTTAATTTCAATACTACTATCTTCATCATTTATTTCAAAATCTATATTACAACTCGATATCATTAAAGGGTGACACATAGGTATTAAATTAGATGTTTGCTTACTAGCCATTATTCCCGCAACTCTAGCCACTCCTAAAACATCCCCTTTACCTATTTCCCCTTTTTTTATAAGTTCTAATGTTTCTTTGCTTACTTTTATTTTAGAAATTGCAATTGCAACTCTTTCAGTTTTCTTCTTTTCTGATACATCTACCATCTTTGCATTGCCATTATTATCAAAATGAGTAAATTTACTATTCATTATATCCTCCTACTTTCCAAAAGAACAATGTGGAAAAGTACAAATCTTACAATCTAAGCACAATCCTCCATGTCCATAAGCTGCTATATCCTCTAAAGTTAATTTTTCATCTGATAGTACTCTTGGTAGTACTAAATCTAATACTGTTCTTTTTGAATACATTGCACAACTTGGCACTCCAAGTATAGGTGTATCTTTATAATAAGCTAATAAGAACATAGCTCCTGGTAATACTGGTGATCCATAAGTAACAAGTTCTCCGCCACATTCTTTTATAGCAGTTGGTGTTACATCATCTGGGTCTACTGACATTCCCCCTGTGCATACAATCATATCTACATTTTCACTTAATCCATTTTTTATTTCTTCTATTATTTTTTCTTTAGAATCTGGTAAAATAACTTGCTTTATTACTTCACTGCCATAATATCCAAGCTTTGATTTTATAACTGGTAAAAAGGCATCTTTTATTCTTCCATTATAGACTTCATTACCTGTTGTTATAAGTAAACACTTCTTAGACTTTATTTTTTCCACATAAATAATTTTATTTTTTATTAATTTTTCTGCATTAATTATCTTATCTTCATCAATTATTAATGGAATAACTCTTGTTGCACCTATTTTCTCACCTTTTCTTATTGGAGTATTATTATGTAGTGTTGATACTATTATTTCTCCAAGACTATTAAGTTTAAATAATTCATCTTTATTTATTTTTAAAACTCCATCTATATCTGCAAAAAAGTCCACTTTTCCTTCTTTGATTTCTTTTGATTTACAGACACCCTCTCCAAGTACAAGGTTTGAAATCCTAATTGCAGCATCATTTTCATGTAATTCTCCTTCACTAGGTTCCCATACATAAATATGCTCTTTGCCTATGGATAATAATTTTTCAATATCTTCCTCTTTTATAACATGACCCTTTTTAAAAAGTCTTCCTTTGAATTCTCCTGGTATTATTTGAGTAACATCATGAGATAATATACACCCAACAGAATCATATACACTTATCATTTTCATTTTACTTAATCTCCTATAAAATTAATAATATTTCTAATAATTTTTTTAAATATAATTATGTTTACTTTCTCGCACATTCCTTTGATTCCCCAATCAAAATATCAATTCCATGCTTTAACTCATCTAATATAAAATCTAAAGCTTCTTTACATGCTTTTGGACTTCCTGGCAAATTTACTATTAATGTATCTTTTCTTATACCTGATACGGCTCTTGAAAGCATTGCTCTTTTAGTTATTTGGAGACTATACATTCTTATAGCTTCACAAATTCCTGGTGCTTCTCTATCAATTATTTCTTTGGTTGCCTCTGGAGTTATATCTCTTTGGGAGAATCCAGTACCACCTGTACTTAATATTAAATTAACCTTTAGTTCATCACTCATATATATAAATTCTTTTTTTAACATCTCATTTTCATCAGGTACAATTATCATTTTTTCTACTTTAAAACCTGCATTTTCTACTATTTCTTTAATAACTGCTCCACTTTTGTCTTCTCTCTCTCCTATATACCCTTTATCACTACTTGTTATTATTCCAACAGTGTACATTAAATTTCCTCCAAATCATTATATTCATTAATTGTATTTATATTTGAAAACTCTTTTTCACTTAGCACTTTATATTTTTTATCTTCTAACACTTTATATTTTGTTGACATTATAAACTTTTTTAATTTATTTTCATTATTTATTAAAGCTTCTTCAGCTCTAGGAATTAGTCCTTTAGAATATATGGCACATAATGGTTGAAGTTTTTCATTTATTTTAGGTACTAAAACTTCATATTCTTCATTTATATCACTTATAAACTTTAAGATATCTTTTGTAATTAAAGGCATGTCACAAGCAATACAAAAAACCTTCTCATTTCTCGAATTTTTAAGTGCTGAATGTATTCCGGATAAAGGCCCATTTCCTAAATAAATATCATTAAAAACTTTCAAACCAAACTGTGTATAATCTTCTTTATTATTAGATATAATTATTACTTCATCAAAATCCTTTCCTTCATATATTATACTTTCTATAAATGTTTTTTCTTTAAAAAGTAATAATGCTTTGTTATTATAATTCATCCTACTGCTTTTTCCACCTGCTAAAATAGCTAATGTTTTATTTATCATCTTTTCTCCTAAAGTTTTATAATATCTACTAAATCACCTTTACTTTTTCCATCATTATTAACTTCTATTTCAATTATACAATTTGAATTTATTGCAGAACTAAGTATTCCATTTCCTGATTTAGTTTGTGTTATATGTACATATTGTCTATAATTATCAATTTCTACATATCCTCTTATGAATCTTCTTTGAGGACTTTTCTTTTTGATGTCTTGTAATAATATTGCTTTTTCTCTATTTATTTTGATTTCTTTATATCCAGATAATTTCTCAAGAGTTGGCTTAACTAATAGTTCGAAAGTTGTTAGTGCAGCTGTTGGATTACCTGATAAACTTAGTATAATTGACTTATTTATCTTACTACATAAAACTGCTGAACCTGGTTTGATATTAATTTTCCAAAAAAGCTTTTCTCCACTTGTTATATCTATGGCTTCTTTAAGTAAATCCTTTTCTCCTACCGAAACTCCTCCGGTTGTAATTATTAAATCTACCTTCTTAGACAATTGTTCAATACAATTACCTATTTCCTTAGAATCATCATTTATATGACTAATATATTTAACATCATATCCAAGTTCACCTAATCTAGATAATATAGAATATTTATTACTGTTATAAATTTTTCCTTCTTTAAGCTCAAAACCAATATCAATAACTTCATCACCGGTACTTATAAATGCCACTTTAGGCTTTTTATATACTTTTATTTTATTTATTCCTGAACTAGCTAAAATTCCAATGTCAGCATAATTAAGTTTTTTATTTGACTTTAAAAGTAAGCTTCCTTGTAATATATCTTCTCCCTTTATACAAATATTCTCATTTTCATTTATATTTTTTCTTAAAATAATATAATCTTCTTCTATAACTACATCTTCTTGTTTTATAACAGCATTTGCTCCTTTTGGAATTGGTGCTCCTGTCATTATTTTAATTGCTGTTTCTTCACTTACAATGTTATTACAGACTCCTCCTGCATAAACCTTATCAATTATCTTTAATCTTTTATTAATTAATTCTTTATTATTACAAATAAATGCATATCCATCCATGGCAGATTTATTAAAAGGTGGATTGTTTATTTGTGCATATATATTTTCAGATACTACTCTATTTAATCCATTAATTAAATCTACTTCTTCAATATCTAAATTATCTACATTTTCGTTTAATATTTCCAGTGCTTCATTTAATGATATAAAGGATCTCACATTCTTCCTCCTCTAAAATTTATATAATAATTCTTTTAAAATAATATTGCTTTGTATTTTCTATACAAAAAGCTTATTACTCATAAATTGGGTGAGTAATAAGCCTTTAATTTAAATATAAATAAACACCTTTTATAGTGCTAAAATCTACTTAATGTATAAATCTTAAAATTAACCTTAATATTATTTTAAAATTTATATTTTATAAGTAATTATATACTTAAGTCAACTTATTTTCCTTCCCAAATCGTGGAGATGCTATTTTTTCAAATAAACACCCTGTGAATTTATAATTCAGGCATAGAATCCATAGATTGTATCCTTAGGTAATACTATGCTCTAGAAAATATTATTGATAATTTTCAAATTTAAAATCTTCTTCTTTCTCTATTAAATTAGCAAGTTCTTTAAAATCATTTTTATCTACAACTAAAATATTATCTAATCTTAAGTTTACATCACTTGCTATTGCTATAAGATTATTCTTGGGCGTTATTATTTTACTACTAACACCATTTCTATATACTTCTATCTTTCTTAAATTACTTTTCTTATATCCTTCTACTAAAATTATATCTTTATCTATAGCTATATTTATTAGATCATAAAATTTAGTTTCTTCTTTTAATTCTTTTATTATCGCAAGTCTAGAACTAGAGGATATTATTATAGTTTCTGAACCTGCTTCTCTATGTTTATATGTATCTTTTCCTTTTTTATCAATATCAAATTCATGAATATCATGTTTAATTGTTGCTACACTTAAATTTCTACTTCTTAATTCTCTTATTAAACCTTCAATTACAAATGTTTTTCCCACATTTGATTTTTCTCCGATTATATTAATAACCTTTGGCATAATTTCCATCCTTTAAGTATTTTAAATTATTATCCTTAAACTTATACTTATTATATTCTAGATTTTCTATAATAATCCTTCTGTAAACTATATCATTAATTAAATTTTATCCTCAATATTAGTTTTTCCTTTATTACTTCTATTAATTCAAATTTATTGCATTTAATATTCTTTAAGCATTTCCCTTGTAAAAGTTTTAGCAATTCTACGCTTAAACATAACTATTTAATTATCTCTTTAGTAACAGGCTCATTTTTAAGTAATATTATTTTATCAGCAAACCTCTTTGCTTCTTCTATATCATGACTTATTACTATTGCCGTTTTAGAATTTTCATATATATATTTCTTTATAAATCTAATGACATTTTCTTTATTTTCTTTATCTAATCCCTTAAATGGTTCATCCATAATAAAAACTTCTCCATTATAGAGTAGTGCTCTAGCTATACTTACTCTTTGTTGCATTCCACCGCTTAGCTCGTGAGGATACAACTTTTCGCAATTTATTAAATTCATATTTTGTAATATCGTTTTAATTTTTATTTTTCTATCTTCTTTCATAACTTTATTTTTTATTACTATTTCTAAATTCTTATAAATATTCTTCCAGGGTATTAATCTACTTTCTTGAAAAACAACACTAATATCAACATTTTTCAAAAATAAATCATCTTTTATATATTTTATTAAAGTAGTTTTTCCTATTCCAGATTCACCCATTATATAATTTATAGCATTTTCCTGAAATTCTATAGAAAAATTATCATATAACACTTTATCTCCAAAGCTAATATTAATATTATTAAATTTAATCAATCATATATCTCCTATCTTTAATAAGAATATTTAAAAAACATATAATAAATTTATCAGTTACATAGCATAGCATTGCTACTATAATTATCCATGCAAATATACCTGATGTATTAAAGTTAATTTTTTCACCTTGTATAGCACTTCCTATTCCATAAGACGGTTGTCCATAAACTTCTCCTGCAATTACTACTTTCAAAACTAAGGAAAAAGTCGATGTTGCTATAGATGATATACTTATTATTATTGATTGAATATGTATATTAAAAAGTTTATCAAAAAAACTAACCCTAAAAGCTTCAACCATTTCATTTAAATAACTATTTCCATTTATAAGTGAATTAATTGTTGTTTCATATAATATTGGAAAAGCTATTACAATTCCAATTAAATAAGGTGCATAATTTTTATTTAACCAAATTAGTGCAATTAGTATAAAAGCTATTGTTGGTATTGATTTTAATATTGAGTTTACTGGATATAAAAAATTGTAGATAAATTTATTGAAGCTTGATACTATCCCTAGGAACACAGCTATTATTAGTGCTATAAAAAAACTTATGAAGCCTCTTAATAATGAATTTATTATATTTAATAAAAATTGCTTTTCTTTTACTATACTTATTATTTCTATTAATATTTCACTTATCTTAGGCAAATAAATAGAATTGTTAATTTTATTGGATAAAATTATCCATATCACTACTATTATAAGTAGTGATATGAATATTATTCTTTTATCCTTCATAGAAGAATTTTTCATCTGGTACCTTTTCTCCTATTGATTTTGAATTTTCACTTTCTAAAACTTTAAAGTAATCTATATAATCCTCTTTATTATCTTTTGCCTTTGAAAAGCTTATATTACTATTTTTTATTGACTTTTCTGTTATAGAGGTTTCTACTTGTGAACCATTTTCAACCGAATATTGTGCTGCTTCTTTATTATTATCATTTACCCATTTAACTGATTCATCTACTTTAGTTATAAACTTTTCAAGAAAATCTTTATCATTGGCTATTATTTCTTCCTTAACTATTATACTTGCCTGTGGAAAACCTTTTTCACTATTAAATTGTTCCTTCCATAAGTCATTTAAACTAGCCACTATACTTATATTAGGTTTTTTACTTAATATAGTTGTTAAAGCTGGTTCAGGAACAACTGCATATTTAGCTTTTCCACTTAATATAGCTGGTGCTAATTCTGTAGCACCTCCAACATAACTTAAAGTAACATCATTTAAAATTCCATTTTGCTTTAATAAAGCTTTAAAAACTATATCAGGAGTTAATCCATTAGCTATGTTATATATCTCTTTTCCTTTAATGTCATTAAAATTTATTTCACCTTCAGTTGAAATCAAATATAAAGCTCCGAAGCCAGTTGTTCCAACTAACTTATATCCAAGGCCTTTATTATAAGCTTGTGCTGCAAGGTTAGATGGTACTATAGCTATATCTGGTTCTCCTTTCATAACTGCAGTTGCTAATGTATCTGCTGTATTTTCTATAGAATAATTAATAATGTGCTTATTATCAACCTGTATATTTTCTTTTATAAGCTTTGAAATTGCTGTAGCTGGAACCCCATTTGGTACAACTACTGATACTTCTTTTACTTCTTTATCGTCTATTATAGTTTCTTCTACTTCTCCTTTACAGCTTGTCAACGTCAATAGCATTGTAATCATAAATAAAATAATTACTTTCACTTTATTACTTTTTTTCATTTTATCTAACCTCCATATTTTACTACATATTACCATTATATCACTAATGTTAATATACTCAAATTTAAATACTTATAAACTTATATGGTATTATGAGTTATTTTTTATCTTATAAAGAGTTTTTTTATATTGAATTAATTTTAATTTATAGTTATAATATTATTATAAATTTTAAGGAGATGAGAGTTTATGGTAGATGATAAAATTGAACTACTTATTAAAAATAGTAAGCTATTAGATAATGTAAAATCAACCCTTGGTATGGGTACTTTTAAAAAATGTAACGCTTTAAACTTAACATTAAGAAATAGAAATGCAGATGTAGAAAAAATTAACAATTGTATAGATATAATAAGGAATAACTCTTCTATTTTTTCTAACTTTAGAGGTAATAATCTTTTAACTACTGCTGTCAATTTGTCTATACAAAATAATCCTGAAGAAAGTTTTAATGATATTATAATAATATATAATAAATTAAAAAATCATTTCTTCAATAATCAATTTTTAGTTTTAGCAGCTCAAATAATCTATAATTATAGAAATATAAATGATGTCGATTTAATAGTTGTAAATACTAGAAAAGCTTATGATACTATGAAAAAAAATCATTTATTTTTAACTGGTCAGGAAGATATTTGTGCTGCAGCTCTTATTGCAACAACTTCAAATAACGTAGAACAAACATTTATAGATATGGAAGAATGTTATAATATTCTAAAAAATAATGGTTTTTATAGTGGAAATAATCTTCAAGCTTTATCTCATATACTATCTCTCTTCGAAGGATTCCCACAAGAAAAATGTAATAAAGTACTTTTGTTAGATAAAATTTTAAGAAATCATTCTGTTCCTTTAAAAAGCTATTCTCTTCCAATTTTAGGAGTTGCTGCTCTCACCAATATAGATTACGAGAAATTTGCTACTGATTTAAATTCAGCAAATAATTATCTAAAAAAGCAACATGGATTCGGAAGTTTCTCTTTAGGATCAACTGTAAGAAATATGATAATAGCATCCTTACTTTCATTAGAATTTATAGAAAATAGTGATTCCTTAACTAAAGAGAAGTTAATTGAGACAACTAATAATATATCTTTAAATATTGTTCTTATAATGCAAATAGCAGCAGCAACTGCGGCTTCTTCTGCTGCTATAGCAGCTTCTTCTAGTAGTTAATTTTTATAAAAGCCTTAAAGATTACTATGTAAACTTTAAGGTTTTTATTATTTCATCTTCTCCTATTGTTACATTATTGAAAACTTCTGTTGCATTTTCTAAATATTCATTTGGATTAATCATAGCAGGACTAAAGTGAGTTAAAAGCATTTCTTTCACTTCACCATCCTTGGCTAAAGTTGCTGCTTCTCTAAAGGTCATATGCTTATTTTTTATAGCTTTATCTATGTCATTATCATCTCCATAAGTACCTTCACAGATAAATAAATCACTATCTTTTATAAAGTTACATATATTACTTAGAGGTCTTGTATCAGTTATAAAACTTAATTTAATTCCTTTTCTTTCTTCTCCTAAAACCATAGTGTAGTCATATCTTATCCCTTCATAAACTATCTTTTCTTCCTTTTGTAATTTATTCCATAAAATTTTTGGTACATTCATATTGGTAGCTTTATTTATATCAAACTTTTTCTTCCTTTTAAAATAAAGACTATATCCTAAACAAATAGCTGAATGTTCAAGTTCTATAGTTTTTAAAACCAAATCACTTTTTTCACTTGTGTCTATTTGAAGTATATCTTTTTTTAGATTTAAATATAATTTTGTAGGATTTTCTATTATATTTAAATCATAAGGTAAATAAGGAGCAATAACCCTAAGACTATTTACTACATTAGTAATTCCTATAGGCCCAACTATAGTTAAAGGATGTTCTCTTCCACTATTTCCTATTGTTGAAAGAAGCCCAGGAAGTCCTACAATATGATCTCCATGAAAGTGTGTTATTAAAATTAAATCTATTGCTTTAAATCCAAGCCCCATTTTTCTTATTGTTACTTGTGTTCCTTCGCCACAATCTATTAATATTTTTCTTCCTCTATAATTTATAAATAAAGATGATAAATTTCTATTTGGCATAGGCATTCCTCCACCACAACCTAATAGTGATATATCAATCAAATTAAACACCTTCTTTCTAAATTATTTTTTGCAAAATTACAATATGTATACTTTTATTTTTAGCATTTTACTTAACTAAATATATTAGCTATTTAATTACTACTAATTTTAATATATAGATTTATAATTTAAATGTAATGAAGACAGTAGAAATTTTTATCTACTGTCTTCATTATGCAAATATTATTTTGCTAATTCTAAGGCTATCTCCATCATATCAGTAAAACTTTTTTGCCTTTCTTCAGGAGTAGTTTCTATTCCTTTAAATATATGATCAGAAATTGTTAGTATAGATAATGCTTCTATTCCAAACTTTGCAGCTAGTGTATAAAGTTCTGCTGATTCCATTTCTACAGCTAAACAACCATAATCAGCCCATAGCTTTATTCCTACATTAGTATCATCATAAAATAAATCTGAAGATAAAACATTACCAACCTTAATGTTTAAACCTTTTTCTTTTCCTTTATTATAAGCTTCTAATAAAAGATTAAAGTTTGCAGTTGGAGCATAGTCCATACCTTGAAATCTTCTTTTATTTATTGCTGAGTTTGTTGAGGCACTTTGTGCTAATACTACATCTCTTACATTAACATCTTCATTAATTGATCCTGCTGATCCAATTCTAATAAGTCTTTTTGCTCCATAAAATTGAATTAATTCATTTACATATATAGAATGTGATGGTAAGCCCATTCCTGTTCCTTGTACAGATATTCTTTTTCCTTTGTATGTACCAGTATAACCATACATTCCTCTAACTTCATTATAACAAACAGGGTTTTCCAAATAATTTTCAGCTATAAACTTAGCTCTTAATGGGTCTCCTGGTAATAGTACTGTTTCTGCTATATCTCCTTCATTAGCCATTATGTGTAAATGCTTTGCCATATTTTAAAAGCCTCCTTAATTTATAATTAATAAAATACTATCATACTTATAAAGTTAAATAAACCTTTTCATTTTAAATTATCATTATTGTTATATTTATTATCAAAAAAATAAAATAAATAGTTTTAAATTGCGAATATAAAGGCTACGATAAATAGATATGTTTCATAAGCTAAATAGCTACGCAAAGAAGTACTAGGCTCGGAGAACTACTATGCCAAGAGTTTTGGTTAAACTCGCTGCGCTCAGACAAACCAACAACACTAAGAGGCATAGTAGTTCTTCCTTCATGAAGTACTTCTAGTTTCTCGCTATATGCTTATTTCACATATCCTATTTACCTTCGCCAACTTATATTAAGAATTTAAATTAATAATGAATTAAGTTATTGGTAAAAAATAATTGGTGAGGAAAATTAAAAACTTAGTCAAGTGTAGCAGACTATAATTGAGCTTGTTCCCTGATACCTGTTACCTGTTACCTATAAAATCAAAAAAACTGTAAACTGTGCCTTGTGAACTGTGAACTGAAAAATGCTTCGCAATTTAAAACAAAGGTGCAATTAATAAAATAACTTTATCAATCACACCTAAAATTTTAATTTAATATATTGGACTATTAGTAATACTACTATCATTATCTCTTGGTGCGTAAATATTTACTTTACCAAAAGTTTCAGTATTAATAGTATAAACATTACTTTGAGGATTTCCTAAAATCTCATATGATAATCCTCCATATCTTGATGGTGCTAAAAAACCAACTTCATTTCCTATTATAGGACGTTTACTTAATGGATATACTCTCCAACTAGTTACATTACTATTCAAGTTTAAATATCTTTTTGATGTTGAAGAATTCCCTGAAGTACTCCCAGAGGAAGATCCAGAAGAAACTTCACCATATAAAGCTGTATCACTTATACTACTATCATTATCTCTTGGCGCATATATATTTACTCTTCCAAAAGATACAGTTTCTATTGTATAAACGTTACTTTGTGGGTTTCCTAATATCTTGTAAGATAATCCTCCATATCTTAATGGTGCTAAAGTTCCTACTTCGTTACCTATTATAGGTGCCTTATTTAAAGGATATACTCTCCAACTACTTACTAATTTATTTAAATTTAAATATCTATCACCATTTTGTGAAGGAGTTGATGGATTTACAGGTTCACTTGGAGTACTTGGGGAAGATGTGTCTTTTCCAACTAGTCCCTTTACTATTGCTGTTGCTATTTTTTCCGGATCATATATACTCATATCACTAGAATCAATAAAACAGCATTCTACTAGCATCGATTTAATTCTTATTCCTCCAACCAAGGCTAACTCACTTCCGTCTTTAACTCCCCTATTTATATATCCTATAGCATTCATTTCCTTTAAAATATTAGATGCTTCACTAAGAATAGAACCATTTTTAGTATAAATCTCGGTTCCTCGTCCTCCACCTGCATTTAAATGAATTGATATTGAAATATCTGCACCTGCTGAATTAGCAGATGAAACTCTAATTCTTAAGCTTTCAGATACACTAGATGCATAATCTGGTGATACAACTATAATATTATGACCTAAATTTTCTAATTTTGTTTTTATTCTTTTGCCTATTTCTCTTGTACAAACTTCTTCTCTATATCCATTTCCTACTGCTCCAGTATCAGCCCCCGACAAACAGTGTCCATAATCAAGCACTATTTTCATATTAATCACCTCAATATAAAATATGCATTAATTATGTTATCTGACATTAAAAGCACACAAATTTCTCTATGTATTAGTTAATATCTTTCTTATTTCTCCTATCATATAAAGTGAACCAGATGCAATTATTAAATCATCTTTACTTGCTTTACTTAATGATAGTTTTATTGCCTTGTCATAATCATCAAAAGCAATACAATTATTCTTATACTTCAATACTACTTCCTTTAGTTCATTTGCACTAGCTGCTCTTATTGAATTAGGCGTCACAGTATAAACTTCAGTGGCTAAAGGTGCTATTACTTTTACCATTTCTTCAACATTTTTATCATTTAAAATTCCAAGTATTAAGTATAATTTTTGATATTTAAAATATTCCTCTATATTTCTTTTAAGAAATTCTATTCCTGCGATATTATGAGCTCCATCAATTACTATATATGGATTTTTCTTTAATACTTCAAGTCTTCCTTTCCATTTAATACTTTTTACACCTTTATATAATTTATTAATTTCAATATTTATATAATTTAACCTTTGAAGCTCTTCTAGTGCTTTAATTGCTAAAGATAAATTAATTATTTGATGTTTACCAAGCAAAGATAAATCTAAAGTATATTTATTATTATTAAAATTAATTGATACTCTCTGATAAGGAATATCATCATTCACTATTTCTAATAGATTAAAATTATTTGAATCTACAATAGTTAATTTAGAATTTGTTAATAATGCTTTACTTTTTATAATATTAATAACCTTATCTTTTTGCTTGCAAGTTATAACTGGAACATTTTCTTTTATTATCCCTACCTTTTCACTAGTTATTTCTTCTACTGTGTTTCCTAAAATATTTGTGTGATCTAAGCTTATAGAAGTTATTATCGATAAAATTGGTGTAATTACATTTGTTGAATCTAGCCTTCCTCCTAGACCTACTTCTATTACTCCAAAATCAATCTTTTGTCTATATAAATATAAAAACATAACACAAGTTAATACTTCAAATTCAGTTGGATGCTTGTATCCTTCTTCTACTATTTTATTAACATATGGCTTTATTTCCTCTAATAAATTTACTAACTCCTCTTCAGCTATATTATCATCATTTATTCTTATCGTTTCTTCTATTTCTTCTAAATGTGGTGAATTAAAAAATCCTACTTTATAACCATGTTCTATTAAAACTTTACCTAATATAGAAGATGTTGATCCCTTTCCATTTGTTCCAGCTATATGTATAAGCTTTAGTTTTTTATGTGGATTTCCGAGCAACTCTAATAATCTCTCTGTACGTTCTAATCCATAATTTGATCCTAAAACCCTTAGCTCCTCTAAATATTTTAATGCCTTTAAATCTTTCATATCTATTTCATTCCTTTAACACTTTTTCTTATATGCTCTAAAAATAATTCCATAGTGTTATTTACACCTAAATAACTTAACATTCTACTTCCAACTGCATCTTCAAATTCATTAAATAATATTTCACCATTTTCTAAAAGTAAGAAATCAATTCCACCAAAATCTATGTCTATATTACTTAGTATTTTATCTATTATCTCTTTTTGCAAATATGAATATTTATATAATTCAACATTGCCACCCCTTGAAAAATTAGATAAGGTTTCATCTTCTTTAGGAAGCCTAATTACTGAATTAACTATATTATTATTTATTATATAAAACCTTATATCTCCAACATAATCTCCAATAAACTCTTGATAAACATTTTTATTAAAATCTAGAGATTTAAAACCCTTTAATATATTAACTCCTATTCCACCATGTCCATTTTTAGGTTTTTCTATTATCTTTTTATTACTATTTAACTCTTCAATGCTTCTATAAACCTTGGGATATTTAATATCTAAAGTTTCCATAAAATTATATGCTTCTAACTTATCATTTCCAAGCCTGCAAAAATTAAATTTATTAAAAACTCTTAGTCCTACTAATTCTAAATTATAAGTTATTCTAAAATCTCTAGACCTATTTATAACAAATTTAAATTTTGAATCTAAAACTCTATAATTTATATCTTTTGCTAATATCAATTCTAAATCCAAATTATATTTTATTCCATCTTCTATTAACCAATTTATATAACTTTTATTTTTTTCTACATCTACTTCATCATAAATAACTAAACCTTTTATCATAAACATTCCTCTAATATATATTTTAGTATTTCCGCTCCAAAGCTTTTTCCCCAAAGCTCTTCAAAACTTAAGAAATTTAAATTTGAGTTTACTTCACATAATATAGGTTTATTATTTTCTCCAAATAATAGATCTACCCCCGAAAAATCTAATCCTAATACCTTATGCGCCTTAAGTGCAAGTTCTTCTTGTTCTATTGTTAAGTTTATTAATTTACCTTTTCCACCTTGAGATATATTAGCTCTAAAGTCTTTATCAGATTCTCTAAGCATAGCCCCTATCACTTTATCTCCTATGATATTTACTCTTATATCTTTTCCATAACTACTTTTTATATTTTCTTGCATAATAAAATCTATATTTCTTTTATTTAAATCCATAACCTTTTTAATAAAATCTTCTTTATTTTTTATTGAATATACCTGCATTCCAAAGGAACCCTTTGATTCTTTTATTATTACATCTTTTCCAAGTTCATCAAAACATTTTACTAAATAACCTTCACTATTTAATAAGTAATCAAATATCATTGGTGATAAAATTGTTCTCGGCATTTGTATATTGCTATTAGAAAGCTCTAAATGCATTAATCCCTTATGATCACAGTATTCAATAGCTTTACTTGAATTGAAGACTTTAAATCCCATCTTTTCTAAATGCCTTGCTAATAATACATCTTTGTCCCAAAATATAATAAATTTTGGGCTTTCAAGATCTTTTAAATATAAAAGATCAGCTTTCCCTTCATTATTATATGTAGGAATTATTTCCGTATTTTTTACCTTCTTTAATTCTATATCCAGTTTTTCTCCTTCAATTATTAAAGAATCTACAAGCTTATTTATTTTAGGAATATTTAATGTTCCATTATAAATTATCCATCCTGTCATAAGTTATCCACTCTTTCTATGCTTAATATTTATTTAATGCTTTCGCCTTTTTTCCATAACTTCTTACCTAAAAAGTACCCAATTATAATAAGTAAAATATTTATTATAATTGTAATAATTATTAAAAATCTATTTACTATATTTATTTTATTTATCATTACTAATGGTATAAATATTAAATAAAATAATACTAATAAACTTACAATTAAATTTCTTATAAAGCTCTTTTCACCTAATGATTTAAATGGCTGCCACCATATATTAAAATCTTTCATTTTTATATCTCCTATTTTTTAATAATGATAAATAATTCAACTATTAATTACCCTACTTTTATCACTTTTAATTTTTTTTGTCAATATTACTTCTTAGTTTATTGCTTTTTATTAATTGAATTTTATATTAATGTGTTTTAAAATAATAAATATAAAACCTAAAGAAGGAGCCTATTATGAACGATTTAAATGAAATTTTTAAATTGAATTTAGATGAAGTATCTATTTATGAAATAAATGAAGAACATCTAATAGAATTGAAGAATCATGATTATTATATGAAAAATAATTTTTATTTTTGGCTTATAAATAAAATATATTCACTTGAAGATAGTAATAATTGTGATGAGTTAGCTTATACACATTATTTAATGTCTTATTACATATTTGTAGTTTTAACGCCTTTAAACTATGAATCCTTAGCTTTTACTCATATAAAAAAGTGCTTAAACTATTCAAATAATATTAAATATAAAGAATGGTTACTTATATTTTCTACCCTGCAAAATAGCTTTTTAAAGCCTTATGAAGCTATAAAAAAATCAGAAGAGGTACTTAAGGAAAATCCAGATAGCAGCATTGCAAATACTATTTTGCAATTATTTTAAAACTTCTCTTAAGTTAAAAACACCGATTTTATCTTCTTTATAAAATCAGTGTTTTTATTTTTAAATATTTTTACGTAAAATCTTATTCATAACTTTTCCCTTTGCTAACTCGTCAATTAGCTTATCTAAATATCTAATTTCCTTCATAATTGGATCTTCGATTTCTTCCAATTTAACACCACAAATGCTGCCTTTAATTAAAGCTCTATCTGGATTTAGCTCTGGCGCATCTGTAAAAAAGGTTTCAAAGTCTATATTATTTTCTATCTTTTCTTCTAAAGCTTCTTGACTATATGATGTTAACCAACGAATAATTTCATCAACCTCTTCTTTTGTGCGTCCTTTTTTCTCCGCCTTTTCAATATAAAGCGGATAAACACTTGCAAAAATCATTTTACGAACATCTCGTCTTGCCATACTACTTCCTCCATTGTATAATTCTCTTTATTCTATCATCAACAATTTCTTTTTCTTCTCAATTTTTTGCTTAATCAAATTATCATGATGATTTATCTCCTTTAGTTTATCTCAAATATTTTATTATAATCAAAATTTTTTTCTTTTAAAAATAGCTATTACTTCCCTTGTTGTTCCTTGTCCTTGGCTCGTAGCAACACAAGATACTAATTCCCAACCTTCTTCACCAAAATTGTTAAGTTGATGATTGAATTCTTCAATCTCCAATATACCACCCATAAAGCCTTTTGTTTCAAACTTAATGCTTCTATACTCCCATTTTTCCAATTCAACCACTCCTTTATAATAAATACTTAGCTTTCATTTAACCACTACATAATAAAAATTTTCAAATAAATTACAGGTAATATATACCATAATTGTAGCATTAATAATAAAAGATGTACAATAAAAAACTCCCATAAGGGAGCTTTTTAATTCAAAATATTTTAAGTAATTTAAAATAAATTACGACAATAATTCTTTTATTAATTTTATTTTAATGCATCTATTCTAACTAAAACTGCCTCTAGCATTTCATTATATTTTTCTCTTTTTTCTTTTTCTCCATCTATTACAGCTTGTGGTGCTTTAGCTACAAAACCTTGGTTAGATAATTTTTTATCTATTCTTTCCACTTCGCCTTCTAGCTTTTTCTTTTCTTTATTTAATCTTTCAAGTTCTTTTTCTTTATCTACTAAGTCTAGAAGTGGCATAAATAACTCTCCACCTTTAACTACTAGTGACACAGCATTTTCTGGAACTTGTGCTTTATCTTCTATAAATGCAACTTCTGATGCAGATGCTAATTTTTCAATATAATGAACTCCTGCTGTAAATGCATCTTTTGCTTCATTTGTAGTATAAGCTATAACTTTAGCTTTTCTTGATGGTGGTACATTCATTTCAGCTCTAACATTTCTTAATCCCTTAATAGCTTCAATTATAAAGTCCATATCCTTTTCAGCTTTTTCGTTATTTAAGTCTTCATTATATTCTGGCCAATTTGAAATTACTATTGATTCACCATCAGTTAAAGTAGTGTATATTTCTTCAGTTATAAATGGCATTACTGGGTGTAGAAGCTTAAGTCCTGTTTTAAGAACTTCATTTAGAACATTATAAACTATTCCTTTTTGCTTTTCATCTTCACCGTATAATACACCTTTAACTAATTCTATATACCAATCACAGAACTCTGTCCACATGAAGTCATAAACCTTTTGAAGCGCAATTCCAAGCTCATATTTTTCCATGTTTTCAGTTACTTCTTTAACTAAAGAATTCATCTTTGAAAGAATGTATTTATCTGCTAAGCTATATTCCTTGCAATCTGCATATTTATCCATTATTTCTTTGTCAAGATTCATCATAACAAATCTTGAAGCATTCCACATCTTATTTGCAAAGTTTCTAGCCGCTTCAACTCTTTCTGGAATATACCTTATATCATTTCCTGGAGAATTTCCTGTAACAAGCATAAATCTTAAGGCGTCTGCTCCATATTCATCTATAACTTCAAGCGGATCTACTCCATTGCCCAAAGATTTACTCATTTTTCTTCCTTGAGCATCTCTTATAATACCATGAATTAAAACTGTATCAAATGGAGTTTCATCCATATTGTGTATTCCAGAGAATATCATTCTTGCGACCCAGAAGAAGATAATATCATATCCAGTAACTAATACATTTGTTGGATAGAAATATTCTAAATCCTCTGTTTTATTTGGCCAACCTAAAGTTGAAAAAGGCCATAGTGCTGATGAGAACCAAGTATCTAATACATCTTCATCTTGATGTAAGTGCTTAGATCCACACTTAGGACAAATTTCTGGTGCATTTTCTTGAACTATCATTTCTCTACAATCATTACAGTACCAAACTGGGATTCTATGTCCCCACCATAATTGTCTTGATATACACCAATCTTGAATGTTTTCCATCCAGTTGAAGTATATTTTATCAAATCTTTCTGGAACAAACTTAGTCTTATTAGTTTTAACTGCTTCAATTGCTGGTTTTGCTAAAGATTCCATTTTAACATACCATTGCTTTGAAATTATAGGTTCAACTGTAGTTCCACATCTATCATGAGTTCCAACATTATGATTGTGAGGTTTAACTTTTACTAATAAACCTAACCCCTCTAAATCTTTAACCATTTGTTTTCTAGCTTCATATCTATCTAAACCTTGATATTTTCCACCTAACTCATTAATAACACCCTTATCATCCATAACTCTTATTTGTGGTAGGTTATGTCTAAGTCCTACTTGGAAATCATTTGGATCATGAGCTGGAGTTATTTTAACCGCACCAGTTCCAAATTCTATATCTACATAGTCATCTCCAACTATTGGAATTTCTCTATCTGTTAGTGGTAGTTTTAATGTTTTTCCTATTAAATTCTTGAATCTATCATCATTTGGATTTACAGCTACAGCAGTATCTCCAAGTAATGTTTCAGGTCTTGTAGTTGCAATTTCTAGATAACCACTTCCATCAGATAATGGATAATTTATATGCCAAAAACTTCCTTCTTTTTCTTCATATTCTATTTCAGCATCTGAAAGAGCTGTAGTACATTTAGGACACCAGTTAGTTATTCTGTTTCCTTGATAAATTAAGCCCTCATTATATAGCTTAACAAAAACAGTTCTAACAGCTTTATTTAAGTTTTCATCCATTGTAAAAGCTTCTCTTGAAAAATCACAAGAAACGCCCATCTTTTTAAGCTGATTTCTTATAGTACCTCTATATTCATCAGACCATTCCCAAACTTTTTTTAAAAATGCTTCTCTTCCCATTTCCTTTTTAACTAATCCTTGCTTTAAAAGTTCATTTTCAACCTTAACCTCAGTTGCAATAGAAGCATGATCTTGTCCTGGAAGCCATAAAGTACAATAACCTTGCATTCTTTTAAATCTTATTAGCATATCTTGAAGTGTATTATCAAGAGCATGACCTAAATGAAGCTTTCCTGTTATATTCGGTGGCGGCATAACTATTGAAAATGGCTTCTTATTTTTATCAATTATTGGTGTAAAATATTTTTTTTCTTCCCAAGTTTTATAAATTCTTTCCTCAAATTCTTTTGGATTATATGTAGTAGCTAAATTATTATTTTCTAACATATATTTTCCTCCTTTATTTCCTTCTTATTTAAAAGCTAACAGTTTTTAATGTTTTATGATTAAAATCATAAAAATACTATTAAGCCTATTTTTTATTTTAAAAATAAAAAAAGAGCCTTCATCACAAAAGGACGAAGACTCGCGGTACCACCTTTTTTCTTACCATAATTTATATGATAAGCTCTTTATTTTATAACGACTAAGACAGCCGTCCTTACTTACTTAGTTTCAGTAAAGATGCTCAAAAGCTACCTTCAGGATACTCTAATATAGAAGGCTTACAGCCTATGACCTTCATTCTCTTTATATATTGTATTCCTTACTCCTCTTTATCATTGCTTTTATATATGATTTTTAAAACTATATTATATCAGATTATCAGTTTTGTCAATATTTCCATAATGAAAATGCATATTGTAATCAATAATTTATTTTTATTTTATTTATATCTTTCAAATCATAATAAGTTAAGAGGCTATTAATAATAGCCTCTTAACTTAACATATTAAAACTTTATTAAATTTTAAAATCTCTACGATCATGCTCTTTTGCTTTTGGTTCTCCATAAACTGCTTTTACACTTTCAACTTGTGGATTATGATTTATATGCTTTTTATGACTATTCTTTGGTTTGTTACTCATTTCTTTCACCTCCAAGTTTATATACTTATCTTATGCAAAAGAAACTATTTTATTTTATTTAATCTTAAGAAATAAAGGTGAAATTATGTAACTATTAATCTTCTAACCATTCTAGCTTTTTTATATATTCATTAACAAACTTTTCACTCATAGATGGATTTATAGTGTCTTCGTGAGTTATTGTTATTGTTGACATTGCAATAGCATATTTAACAGTGTCTTTAATAGACATATTATTCATATATCCATATCCAACTCCTGCAACAAAAGAATCTCCCGCACCAGTAACATTTTTCACTTCTATATTATTAGTTGAAATCTTACCCACTTCTTTACAATTCTTATAATATATGCCATCTGCATCAAGACTTATAAATACATTTTTTACTCCTAAAGATAAAAAGTATTCTGCAGCTTTTTTTAAATCTTCATTATTCTCTATTTTGAATCCACATAAAACCTCAGCTTCTAATCTGTTTGGTTTAATAGTATGAAAATATTTAACCAAATGTTTGATTTTTTCTGCTTTAGTAGCTGAAACAGGATCTAAAATAAATTTAGTTTTTCCTTGAAAATTTGTCAAAATATATTCTAATAATTTAGGATTGTCTGAATCTAATATTGTATATTCTGCATTTTCAATTATATGTGCCTTTGAATCTATAAAACTAGCTCTCATATTATTAAGGCTGTCCATATCTACTATTGCAGATTCCATTTCACCGTCTTCATTTAAAATAGCCATGTATGTTGGTGTATATTCATTTTCTAAAATCAATGAATGCTTCATACTATATCCTATTTTTTTTGAATTCTCCAAAATGTTTCTACCTTGATCATCTCCACCTAAAATAGAAATAAATTCAGTATTAACATTAACTCTTGCTAAATTTTCTGCAATATTTCTACAAACTCCGCCTAAAGATATTTTAATATTTCCAGGTATGGAGTCCTTTCCATGATATTTTTTTCTACTAAAGCCTATTATATCTACTATTGATGCTCCTAATACTAATATATATGGATTATTATTACACATATCATCTCTCCTGCTCTTTTAAATCCGTTCCTAAAAAACATAAATATATTATATTAGAGAACCATAAAAAAATAAAGATAATTTTACAAAGTTTGTCGAATTTTATTTTATATTACAATTTAAAATTGCTATTATTTTTCATTTTTTTAATTTTTGTACATTATTAAGTTAGTTTTCATATATTGAATATTAACTTATACATCTGTCAATAATTTAGACACATATTACTTGTAATCCTTGGAGGTAAAAATGAATTACTTTAATGAAGGCAATAAATACTACAACCTTAAAGATTTTAAGAAAGCAATAGATTTTTATAATATGTCAATTGAAAATAATGAAAATACAACATGTTCCTACTATAATGCTGGTGTTTGTTATATAAAACTTAAAAATTTTGACTCTGCTATAAAAATGATAAAAAGAGCACTTGCTATGCAACAAGAAAGTAAGTACTTTTTTAACCTAGCTTATTGTTATGCAATGAAAGAAGAAATAAAAAAAGCCTTGATTTATTTCAATCTGGCTTGGTCTTTAGATAATTCTGATGATGATTGCGAAAAAGCTATTAATTTAATAATATCTAAAAATAAAAAAGCTCAATAGTTTTAAATTGCGAAGCATTTTTCAGTTCACAGTTCACAAGGCACAGTGCACAGTTATTTTTATTTTATAGGTAACAGGGAACAAGCTCAATTATAGTCCGCTACACTTGACTAAGTTTTTAATTTACCTCACCAATTATTTTTTACCAATAACTTAATTCATTATTAATTTAAATTCTTAATATAAGTTGGCGAAGGTAAATAGGATATGTGAAATAAGCATATAGCGAGAAACTAGAAGTACTTCGTGAAGGAAGAACTACTATGCCTCTTAGTGTTGTTGGTTTGTCTGAGCGCAGCGAGTTTAACCAAAACTCTTGGCATAGTAGTTCTCCGAGCCTAGTACTTCTTTGCGTAGCTATTTAGCTTATGAAACATATCTATTTATCGTAGCCTTTATATTCGCAATTTAAAACTATTACGCATTGTTAATTATTAATTAATCAATTCCATTCTCCTGCTATTTGTGGATTTAAATGGTCTTCATAAAAATCTTCATTATCAAAGTAATCTCCTGCTAAATAAAATGTTGAATCTACGTTAATCCAAATTCCTTCTTCTTTAAGATACACTTGATTCCATGCATGTGGACCATAATTTTCACCATCGAAAGCATCTCCTGTAACTATTCGTGTTCCCAATCCTACTGATTTTGCCATAGCAACATAAAGACAAGAATAATCAAAGCAAATTCCACTTCTTGTATTCCATGCTTCTATTGCTCCACTATTGCTTACCCCCTCTGGACCTAATGCTTTTTCAGCCTTTGAAAAATCATATTTTATATTTGATCCAATCCATGAATATAATTTTTTTGCCTTTTCTCTATCACTTTTGCTACTTCCAACTATTTCAATTGCTTTTTGATCAATTTCATTTGATGACATTATCCCCTCTTCTAAAGTTACACCATTATAATACACTATTACATTTGAATTTGCTGGAATATACTCCTTAAAATCATTATAAGATATTACAGGTTTGTTTATTGATATTATACGTTCTAATGTTCCATATCCTTTTATATCATTAAATAGGTTAATTTTCATACCTCTTCCAAAGGTTGTATTATAAGTCACAATTCCCATAAACATAATTAAAATAATAACTAATCCTTTTAAAAATCCAAAAAGTGATGAAAATAATACTATTCTTATTTTCCCTTTATTTAATAAACCTTTATAAGTTCTTGTTAAAGGATTATTTAGGCATTTTAAAACAAAATAAATTATTGTTTGTATAAATAGAAAAACTACTGCAAGCATTAATGCTTTAAATAAATTACTACTAATTAAAGTATCTGCTGAATAATTATTTGCAAACTTCAATATAGCTAAATATATATCTTCTAAATTAATAATCATTATTAAAAATGTTATGAAAATAGAAAAATAATAAAGTAACCTCTTTAAAGAATACTCAGCAGTTTCTTCTTCTAATGAACCTTGTAAACTGCCTTTTATTGAAAAAAGCATTAATAAAGCACATAAAATATATGGCAAATATGTAATCATTAATGTCTCTCCTTTTATTAATATATTTCTTCTGTATTCATTACTCTCTTTACAACATTTGAAACTACATCATGATCATATCCTTTTGATAATAAAAACCTATATAGCTTTTGAGATAATTTATATTTATCAGTTTCTCGCTTCGATAGTATATTGTATTTTTTCAATACCATATTATATGCTATTTCTTTTTCATTTTCTTCATCTATGTTGGAAATTTCTTTTTCTATAAGATTATCGCTAATCCCTTTTTTTATTAAATCATACTTTATCTTCTTCTTGCCTTGTAATTTACTCTTATCTTTTACATACATTTTTACATAACTTATATCATTTAACAAATTATATTCCCTTAAAAAGTCTACAGTTTTATCAATAGTTAAATTATCATATCCTTTTAATAAAAGCTTATCCTTAAGTTCTTTTTCACTTTTATAAGATCTCTCTATGATTCTAAGGGCAGCATTCTTGCATTTTATATAATTATCTTCCTTAGAAATAAAGATTATTTTTTCTATATCAACTTTCTCATTTATTTTTAAATTTTCTTTATAAACTAATTCAGCACTTAATGAAAATGAATACTCGTTATCAATATATATATTTACTCTTTCTTTATTTTTCTTTTGTACTTCTATTTTAGTAATAATATTCATGATTTTCTCCATAATTTTAAGATTTTAATATGTGAATAGTTGGATTGTTTAAAACTTCTCTTGCTACTTGTTGAATTTTATTTACATCCAAACTATGAAGCTTTTCCATATCTGAAACAAATTCATATAGATTTTCATTATCTAACCCTTGGTGAAGCATATAATTACATAGTTCTGAAGGATCTTCTAAAGTTGATATAACTGCTGTTTTATGAACTTTTTTCATAAGATCTAAATCTCTTTCTCCAATTTCTAAAGCTCCATTTTTAACACCAGATATTGTTTCATCTATTGATTTTATAGCTGCTTTCACATCTTCTTCTCCAACTGCAGTATAGATATATAAAGTCTTAACATTATTTGTCATATCTATACTTGTATAAATATCATATGCAAGTCCTCTTTTTTCTCTTACTTCCCTAAATAAAAGAGAATTTGAACTTTCTCCTAATCTATGATTTAAAATTCTAAGTGGAAGTTCTAAATTTCTATCCAAATTATAAAATGTATATAAATAAACTATTGTATTTTGCTCTATATTAGACTTTGTAGTTGTTATAGATTTACAAATATTCTTTTCTTCAATAATATTTTTTTCTTGTTTTTCACCCTTTTCCCACTTAGCAAATTTATTTTTCACTTCATTTAATGCTTCATCATGATCATATGGTGATACTACTGTCACCAATGCATTATTAGGTATATAATATCTATTATAAAAACTAATTAAATCATCCCTTGTATATTTTTTTATATTACCTTCAAGTCCTGCAACATCATATTTTAAAGGACTATCTTTAAATGCTACTTCATTAATTCTTTTAAAACTTAAATCTTCGATATCATCCTTACTAGTCCTCATCTCTGCAAGAATTACGCCTCTTTCCTTTTCCAATTCTTCCTTATCAAATTTAGGATTTATAATCATATCTCCTAAGATATCTATAGCATTTTTAAGTTCTTCGTCTAAACAACTAATTGTATAAACCGTTGATGTATAATCTGTATAAGCGTTATATTCTCCCCCTAAAAATTCTAATTCATCATTTAAAGTTTCATAACTTCTATTTTTTGTTCCTTTAAATAACATATGTTCTATAAAGTGAGAGATTCCTTTTTCATTTATATTTTCATATAGAGAACCAACTTTTATTCCAATATTTATAGATGTTATTTTGGTATCTTTTTTTATTGTTATAACTTCTAATCCATTATCTAAAATATGTCTTTCAACATTAAAATTCAATTTGAACATATATTCCACCCATTCTTTATACTTTTTTATTAAAAATTATTTTTTGACTTAAAATTAAATATAATAATATAATTATATATATGTTTTACTTAATAATCTACATAATTAATCTTTACCATATTAATATTGACATTTATAATTAAAATAAAGCATTTAGAATAGGGGGGCTTTTATGAAAAAAAATATACTATTAATTGAAGATGAAACTCGTATTAGATTTCTTCTGAGAGATTACTTTTTAAAAGAAGGGTTTAATATTATAGAAGCATCTGATGGTGATGAAGGACTTAATTATTTTATAAGCACTAAAGTAGATTTAGTTATATTAGATATTATGATGCCTAAAGTAGATGGAATCACAGTTTTAGAGATGATAAGAAAAGCTTCAACTATACCTGTCATACTATTAACCGCTAAAGGACAAGAAGAAGATAAATTGTTTGGCTATGAAATGGGAGCAGATGATTATATAACTAAACCTTTTTCCCCTAAAGTATTGATAGCTAAAGTAAAAGCTTTACTTAAGAGAACTTCTGAAGAAAGTTTTTCTAGTTCAAAAGAATATGATGGTTTAACTATAAATAAGTTATCTCATGAAGTAAAGGTAAATAAAGAAATTATTAATCTTTCTCCTAAAGAATTTGAACTTCTATCTTATCTATCTGATAATGAAGGAATAGCACTATCTAGAGACACTATACTAGATAATGTATGGGGATTAGATTATTACGGAGATTTAAGAACAGTAGATACAAATATTAAAAGGCTTAGGGAAAAGCTTGGTGATAAATCTAGTTGCATAGTTACGGTTAGAGGAAGTGGTTATAGATTTGAAGCAAAAAAATAAATTTAGTATATCAAAAAAATTATTTTTAATAACCTTCGGTTTAATTTTTAGCATGTTAATTTTTAGTATGTTATTTCAAATTTTGTTTTTTGAAGATTTCTATTTAAGTAGAAAAGTAAAAGATATGATAAAAGATGCTAATAAGTTTAGCACATTAAACTCTTATACTAACGAAAATCTTTTAACTGATGCATTATATAGATTCGAGCAAGAAAATGACTCTAAGGTTGCTATTTTTTCATTAGATGGTAAATTTAAAGTTCTACCGAATTACGATAAAAGTACAGATGATTTTCAGGTTCTAACAGCATTTTGTGCTGAAATTATTAATGATAAAGCTCTTATTAATGAAGTTTTGACTTCTGGTAAACCACAAGCTAACGTTTTTGAGAATAAATCAAGTAACTCAAAAAAAATTGGTATTTTATCACCAATGTCATTAAATTCTAAAAATGATTCTATTATTGTAACAGTTTCATCTATGCAACCTATTAATGAAGCTGCTGGTGTTATTAAAGAATTCTATGAATATCTCTTTTTAGGAATTAGTTTAATTGCGATCTTACTCTCCTCTGTTTATGCAAATTTAATTTCTAAACCACTGGTAAATATAAATAAGGTTGCTAAAAAGATGTCTTCAATGGATTTTACAGCTAAATGTGAAGTCAGGTCTGATGATGAAATTGGAAATCTTGCCATAACATTGAATTTTCTATCATCTACATTAAAAAACGCATTAGATGACTTAAAACAAAAAAATAAAAAGTTAGAAGAAGACATTGAAAAAGAACGTAAGCTAGAAGAAATGAGAAAAGATTTCGTTGCTAGTGTTTCACATGACTTAAAAACTCCTATTGGTATAATAGAAGGATATGCAGAAGGTCTTAAAGATGGAATTGCCACTGGTGAGGATGCATTAATTTATATTAATACTATTATAGATGAATCACATAAAATGAACAGATTAGTAACTAATATGTTGGAAATTTCAAAACTTGAATCTGGAAACATAGAATTAGTTATAGAAAAGTTTAATATACTTCGACTAATTAGAAAGCTTATTAAAAGTTTTTCTTTAGAATTTTCTTCTAAAGATATAGAATTAAATTTAATATCTGAATTAGAGTACTGCTATGTTATTGGAGATATATTTCAATTAGAACAAGTCCTTACTAATCTTATTAGTAATGCTCTCAAATATACTCCAAGTAAAGAAAAAGTTATAATAGAAGTTAGTACAAATAATAATATTGTGAATATTTCCATAGAAAATAAAGGTGCTTATATCCCTGAGAATGAAATACAAAATTTATATACTAAATTTTATAGAATTGATAAAGCAAGAAATACTTCTAAAGAAAGTAATGGCCTAGGACTCGCAATAGTAAAAAGAATTCTAAATCTTCATGAAAGTTCATATTCGCTAACAAATACAATTGATGGTGTTAAATTTGAATTTACTTTGAAAAAAGCTGATGACTTAGAAATGATATAAGGCTGTCTATACGACAGCCAGTTTTTATTACATAAAAAAACTTATAATTAATAATATTGATAAAATAATATTTGATATCAGTACAATTTTACTATTAGTAGAAATTGTGCTAATTCCTTTTTCTTCTTTACTTTCTAGCATATCTACCATAATTAATATTTGGTCAAGTTTGTTTAAAACTTCTTTATTTAATTTTTTATTTTCTCCAATTTCACTTATATTTTGTAAAACTTCTTTTTTGCTTTTCTCAACCTCTTCTCTTATATCATCAATTACTATATCCTTATATAGACATTTAAGTTTTTCCTTTATATTATCTTTTATAATATCTTCTCTTAAATAATTATCCACCTAATATCTCCTCCTCTATATTTAACATTCCATCAATAATAATTGAAAGATATTCATAATTTAAAATCAACTCTACATCTTTTAAAGTTCCAGAGTTTATTAATTTAACTATATAATCTTTTTCTTCTAAAAATTCTTTTTTTATATAATTCAACAATGTGCTAATTAACTTTTCTTCTTCTTTAGAAGATTCATCAAAATCCTTAATTTGTTTTTTTAATTTTTTAAGTTTTTTAAGTTCATAATCTTTTATTTTTTTAATTTCACTAACTGCTTCTTCAATATCCTCTAAGCTTTCAAAGTCAGTGTTTTTATTCCTTTCCTTTAGAATTGAAACTAATCTTGCTTCTCTTTCTTTATCTAATTCTACAAAGCTATTTTCCAAATTTTTAATTGTATTTTCTGTATTACATATTTTGCTTTTTAGTTCATTTCTTTTCCTGTTTATAAACTTAATTTCATATTTTTTTGATTCTAAAAATCTTCTTATAATTAAATTTTCATTTGTATTTCCTTCTAAATTATAGTCTATAAATTTATCCTTATAATCTTGTAAAAATAATTTTGTGCCTTTATATATAAAATAGTCTTCTCTTAAATAATTATTATTTTTCATTTCTTCACCCATAATCCCTCACCCCACTATCTAAATATCTACTCTTTAATAGTTATGTCATGCTTATAGATAAGCTTATAGATACTGACTTTATTTAAATACTATAAATTTCAAATATAATTAGTTAAGTGTAAAATATTTCTTGCAACTTATATAGTAATAATATGCTTCTAAATATATTATTATTATAAAAAAATAGTAGAAATTTAAAATTCCTACTACTTAAAAATTTAACCTTCAATTAAATTAAAATCTTGTATCTTTTTTATTTTCTTGCACTGAGGACAAATAATTAAACATTCACTCTTTAACCCCTCAAAATTATACCCACATTTATCACATGTACATTCTGATTTATTTATCTCCATCTTCTTCACCCTCCTTATAATACTAATTCTTACCACATATTATTTCTCTTATTCTTCTAAAAATAATTTTAACTTTTTGATAGAAATTTTTAGACTATACATTTATATTCATAGTTTATATAAATATTCTAAAATTATTATATAAAAATAGACTATATAAAAATATAATCTATCTTTCTTTTACTAATTTCCTTCTGATTCTATAGGCTTCTTTTCTCTTAAATTATCCATTATTTCTTCTTTTATTTTTAATATTTCTTCTGACTCCTCAATAGTTTTATTTTCTCCTATTTCAGTTAATTTTTCACTTAATAATAACATAACTAAAGATTCAAATGCATTTGCTCCCTTGCCTTCTCCTTCAGCTCCTGTATTTATAAGGGTTCTTGGAACTATATCAATCTTGCCTTCCTTAATTGCATTTGTAAAGGAAGTCATAACATCATTTATAACTTTATATTGTGGTCCGCCATAAGCATTTACTTGTTCCCTTGCAGCTATAGCCTTTGATATACCTACTCTTGCTTCCTTATCAGCATCAGCTTCTGCTGTTATTTTTATCTTAAAGGCTTCTGCTTCAGATTGCTTTTTAACCTTATAAGCTTCTGCTTCAGAAAGATTTTGTATTTTTTCAGCATCTTGCTTAGCCTTCATAAGCTCTGCTTTACCTTGATTTTCTTGAATTCTAATATTAATATCTGATTCTGTTAAAGTAGTTTGTTGTTTTGCAATAGCTTCTGCTTCTCTAAGTTCCTTTTCTTTTTCTGCTGCTTTTTGTTGAGTTTCATAAGTTTCAAGCTGTTCCTTTGCAATTTGTCTACTTCTTAACTGAGTTAATATTGTTTCAATATTTGTATCTGCCTTAGAGCTTCCAGGAGTTCCTATTAATACTTCTTCTAGTTCTAAATTGTAGTGGTCGAACTTTCCTTTCATTTCTAATGAACTTTGTGCTTGAATTTCGTTTCTTTGTTGTATTAATTCTATTAATGTTTTAGTTTGTCCTATATTCTTAAAATATGCAGATACCATAGGATCTAATGTTTGATCCACTAGCATCTTTATATCTCCGAATCTTTGAATTACAAGAGGTGCTTTTCTATAATCTATATGAAATACTACTGATAGTGGTAATGTTGGTTCAAAAGCATCTTTAGTAATTAAATTTACTTCTTTAAGATTTTCATCATATTTATGACTACCATTTTGATTACTAATCCATTTCAATATTACATTAGTGGTTGGAACTTTAATTATATTACCTGCATAAGTGTTAAATGCATATTTACCTGGCATTAAGGCTTCATTCCAAACTCCTCTATAACCCTTTTTAACTAATTCCCCATGCTTGTAGTCAGTTCCTGAGAAATCTTCTCCCTTTGATCCTGTATATGAAACTACAACCCCTACAAATCCAACTGGGATAATAATTTTAGGAATATATTCTACTGTTGCAAATAATCTATTTATAAAGTAAGTACCATCAGCTAAAACTTGATATTGCCTACCCCTATATCCACCAGCTTTTAAAAATGCATCAATATTTTGAAAATTATTATGATAATTTTCATCGTTATGATTATCTCCAACTATAGGACATATTATATTTTCTGATCCTAATGATTGTCCATCATGTACTGTCACTATTCCTACTAAATCACTATTACCCTCAATTATGATAGGCTCAAATCCTCTTCTTTCAGAAATTAATCTAGACATAGTTAAAATAGTATCTAGCTCATGTTTATTTCCCATCTTTAAATAATAAGTTTTATTTTCTGTAATAATTACAAATTGCGCAAGATTAAATGCATAGGTACCTTCTCTTATTATTCCCCTTTGTGGACCTTTTTGTCCTCCATTTTCTAAGAAGCTTCTTACATCTTGAAAGTTATTTCCCTCTCTGACTACTTTTCCTAAAGTTTGTGTTGCTTCTAAAGGTTTTCCATCTCTTGCAAAAACATAGGCAATTTTCCCTTGGGGTATTGTAACTAGAGGAACTATATGAACTTTATAAATAAATGGTGTTCTAAAATGAATTCCTCCTCTTAGTAATGCAGGTTGATATCCTGCTTCACCCTTCAATGCAATTATTTGTTCATTCAAAGACCCTTTAGTAGACCACCATTTTTCAACAATCCCTACCTTATCATTTGGAATTATTCTAAATCCTATAATCCATAATAATATTATTACTCCAAGGACTATAGATACTACTTTAATTCCAAGTAAAATCATTTCATTCATACTGCACCTCCAATATTTAATAATGTAATTATACCAAATATTGGTTAATAAATAGATATTCATTTTGGACAAAAAAGCTTGTATTTTCTTCGAAAAAAAGCAAAAGAAATAAACATTTCTGTATATTTCTTTTACTATCTATTTATTACATTAGTTTTTTAAATTCATCTTTCCTAAAAGATCTGCAAAAGGATTATTATTAAAGTCCTCTGCCTCTTTTTTCATTTTCTTCATCATATTATTTACTTCTCTTTTATCTACTTTGCCCTTTTTATCAAATCTCTTTTCAAATTGTGAAGCCTTTTCCCTAAAGTTACAGTTTGCACCTGTACAAACATATATCTTTCCGTCTCCTTGACCTCTAACTTCTAACTTTTTCTTACATTCTGGGCATCTAGCATTAGTAGTTCTACTTACACTTTCTCTATATCCACATTCTCTATCTTGGCATACATTCATAACTCCATTTTTACCTTTTACTTCTAAAAGATATTTTCCGCAATTAGGACATTTTTTGCCTGTTTTATTATCGTGAACAAATTTGCTATTATCAGTTTTAACAGCTTCTACTAAGGCTATTGCATAATTTCTCATTTCTTTAATAAAAGCATCTGGATTATCTTTTCCCTTACTAATTCCATCAAGTCTACTTTCCCACTTCGCAGTTAATAATGGAGATTTAAGTTCATTAGGTACTAAATCTATTAATTGCCTTCCTTTAGAAGTTGGAACTATTTCTTTTCCCTTTTTCTCAATAACAAAGGAATTAAATAATTTTTCAATTATATCTGCTCTTGTAGCAACTGTTCCAAGTCCACCTGTTTCATTTAATGTCTTCGCTGCTTCCTTATTTACATTTACATACTTTTGAGGATTTTCCATAGCTGATAAAAGTGTTCCCTCATTAAATCTTGCTGGCGGCTTGGTTTGGCCTTTATTTAAATCCACTGAATTTATCTTTAATAAATCTCCCTTGTTAAGCTCTGGAAGTACTTGGTTCTTTAAATCATCTTCATTTGAACTATCATCTATTATTTCTTTATCATACAAAGATTTCCATCCTTTTGATTTTATAACCTGCCCCTTTGCAATAAAACTTTCTCCATTTATATCAGCCTTTATATTTGTTTGGATATATTCAAATGGTGGCATTAAAATGCTTAAAAATCTTTTAACTACAAGATCATATATATGTTTTTCTTCTGAACTTAAATTGCTTAAGTTTGGCTTTTGTTCAGTAGGTATAATTGCATGGTGATCACTAACCTTGCTATTATCTACAAAGCTCTTATTTCCACTTATTTTACCTTTTAGTATTTCAGAAGCTGCCATTCTGTATTCACCAATAGATATTGCCTTCAACCTATCTGGAATGGTTGAAACAACATCTGTAGATATATATCTTGAATCAGTTCTTGGATATGTTAAGATCTTATGATTTTCATAAAGCCTCTGCATTATTGATAAAGTTTGCTTTGCTGAATATCCCCATATTTTATTGGCATCTCTTTGAAGCTCTGTTAAATCATATAAAGCTGGAGAAAATTTCTTTTTAGGAATTTCTGTTATTGATGTTATTTTAGCATCATGTCCTTTTGAATTATTTAAAATCTTATTTGCACATTCTTCATTAAAAATTTTTGTATTATTATCATTATTAATCCATTGAAGTACTATTCCATTTGCTTTTGCAGATATAGTATAAAAGTCTTTTGGTCTAAAATTCTTTATTTCATCTTCTCTATTTACTATCATAGCTAAAGTTGGAGATTGTACTCTCCCTGCTGAAAGCTGTGCATTATATTTACATGTTAGTGCTCTTGTTGCGTTAAGTCCAACTATCCAATCTGCTTCTGCTCTACATACTGCTGCTTTATATAAATTTTCGTACTGACTTCCAGGTTTTAAATTTTTAAAACCATCTAAAATTGCTTTATCAGTTTGAGATGATATCCAAAGCCTTTTTATAGGTTTCTTAACACCTGACTTTTCTATAATCCATCTTGCTACAAGTTCTCCTTCTCTACCAGCATCAGTAGCTATTACTATTTCTTCAATATCACTTCTATTTAAAAGCTTTTTTACTTCATAAAATTGTTTAGATGTCTTTTTTAAAACTGTTAGTTTCATATACTTAGGTAGCATTGGAAGAGTTTCCATGCTCCAAGTTTTATATTTTTCATCATATCCTTCTGGATCTTGTAGACCAACTAAATGTCCTAACGCCCAAGTTATAATATATTTATTTCCTTCAATATATGCTCCTTTATTTTGATTACATTTTAAAACCTTTGCTATATCTCTACCAACAGAAGGCTTTTCTGCTAGTACTAATACTTTTCCCATATTTTAAATCCTTTCTCTTTTAAGAGATATCCACTTCTTATCTCTTAAACTACATATATTATTTTAACTAATTAAACTATATCTAATTTATAATATTCTGTAAACCTTCTTTAAATAAACAACTGAATAAATTGTTTAACAATTTATATCATTCCTCCATCGACTTTTATAATTTGTCCTGTTAAGTAACTACAGCTATCGTTGCATAAAAAGGCTACTAATTTCCCAATTTCAGTGGCTTCTCCAAATCTCCCCATTGGTATTTCTTCTTTTAACTCATTCTTTTCATCTTCACATAAAAATGAATTCATTTCTGTATTAATTACACCTGGAGCAACTGCATTAACTCTTACTCCCATTGGCGCAACTTCTTTTGCAAGGGATTTAGTGAATAAGTTTATTCCTCCTTTTGAAGTAGAGTATATTACTTCACAAGAAGCACCAACATCACCCCATATAGAAGAAATATTAATTATATTTCCAGTACCTTTAGATATCATATGTGGAAGTGCATGTTTACTTAAATACATAGCTCCACGAATATTTACTCCCATAACATTATCTATATCTTCTTTTGAGGAATCCATAAATAATCCTATAGTAGATATTCCTGCGTTATTTATTAGTATATCTATTTTCCCAAAGTATTCTATAACATAGTCTATCATTTTCTTACAGGTATTATAATCTGATATATTTCCCTTGTATAACTTAGCATAACCACCTAATGCAATTATTTCTGCTAATGTAGTTTCTGCTCCATTATCATCTTTAGAATAATTTATAATTACAGAAGCTCCTTCTTTCGCTAATTCAATTGCTATAGCTTTTCCAATACCACGTGATGCACCTGTAACTAAAGCTATTTTTCCTTGTAAGTTTTCCATACTTTTCTCCTAATTTCATTTATATTATAAGCATTCTTTTACTACTCTTTTTACATTTTTAAAGAATATCTTATCAATTTCTGAACTTATAAATTTTTCTTTTATTAGAGCATCTCTAAGCTTCTCTATTTCTCCAATATTTCTAATTTCCACTTCATTTTCTATACCATCAAAATCTGTTCCTAATGCAAGTACATCTATTCCTCCAATATTTTTTATATGTTTAATATGTGCTATCATAGATTCAATTGTAGGAATTCTTTCATTTCCTAAAAATGGTGCGCAAAAATTTAATCCCATAACTCCACCTTTATTAGCTAATTTAACTATCATATCATCAGTTAAATTTCTTGAATGATTAGTTATTTCTCTAGCATTAGAATGAGTTGCAATAAAAGGTTTCTTGCATATTTCTATTAAATCATAAAATCCACCATCTGATAAATGAGAACAATCTGGTATTATTTTAAATTTTTCCATTTCATTAACTATTTCTTTTCCTTTATCTGTTAAACCATAATCTTTATATTTATACCCTGCATTTGGATAGCCTATGCTATTAGGAAAATTCCATGTTAAGGTTATAAATCTTATTCCCATATCATGAACTTCTTTTACTCTTTCTATTTTTCCTTCTAAAACTTCGCCTTCTTCTATTGATAAAAATGCTCCTATTTTTCCCTTATTATTAGTATCCTCTAAGCCCTTTAAATCTGTTACTATTTCAATATCATTATGATTTTCCTTTAATTCCTTCATTAAAACATCATTCATTTTTTTAAATTCTAAATATGGGTTATCTACTATATTTAATTCTATAAAGTGTGCAAAAACTTGTGCTAATGCTTTTGATTCTTTTAATTTCTTTATATCAACTTTACAAATACTTTCCTTAAGTTTTAAATTTTCATATAATAACCTGCTTGCTGTATCACAATGTAAATCTATTGAATTCATTAGAAAATCTCCTTTACTTTTTTTGTTTAATTTTTTGTTTTTTAGATTCTTCTATAATTCTTATTCTTTTATCTCGCGCAAATAATAGATAATCTTTTATACTATTTGGTCCAACTATAACCTTCCTTCTTACCCAAAGTACTCCTGATTCTTGGGATTCAACACTCCATTTCACAAGCGATATACTTCCACTTTCAATTTCTATTGCGGTCATGGCATAAGGTAGAATACAACACCCATCATTAAAATATGGAGGATCAAATTTAGCAGGCATTCTACTATTATGAGTATGTCCACAAATTAGCATCTTACCATTAATTTCAGACCATTTTTCAAGTTTTCTGTCTACCTTACTTCCTTTCTTATTATTCTTAGCAGGACTTATAGGATCTTTAAAGCCTGCAAGACCATTTAAAAATTTCCATACATATCGCACTAAAAATCTTGATAATAGCCAGTAATCTGAATTTATTAAATCTACTTGATGACCATGAGTAACTAAAAACTTTTCATTAACTGGTGTAAATTTAAAATTTATTCCTTCATAGAATTCTATATCTTTGATAAAATCCAAAAAATTTTTGCCATAATCTGTTCCTATTTTTCTTAAAGCTCTGTATTGTATATGATAAAAACTTTCTCTGTTTTTTATTATATCATGATTTCCATAAATCATATAAATTCTATTTTCTTCTTTAAATTTATTAAACAATTTAAATATATCATTATAGCAATATGAAATATTATCATAATTTCTATTTTTCCAAAGCTCATCTCCATCTCCTACTTCTACATAAATAAACTCTCTTCTATAATAATAAGATAAAGCAGTTTTATAAATATTTATATTTGGAAGCATAGAGTCATAAAATGTTCCGTCACCTCTATGAACATCTGAAATAAAAACTATGTTAGTACCTTCATCAAATTTAATCTCCATAGAATTATCATAAAGATAATCTAACCTTTTCATTAATTTCTCCCTAATAATTTATAACATTTTATTATATGATTTATGTTACTTTTTTGCTAAAAACATCCACATAAAATGATTAAATGTTATATATAAATTTAACTATTTTTGTACAAACTACTTATATATTTTAAAGAAAAGAGGCGAAATTTGTGAAATTTAAACATAAATTTATTATCTTAGTTTTAATTGTTATATATGTTTTTAATATACTACCCTTTTCCATCTCCTTTGCTGAAGAATTTTATGAAGATAAAGAAACTTTAAACTTTTTAAATAATGAATCTTCTTTATCAGAAGAAATGAAGAAGGAATTTAAAGATTTACTTGAAAATTTATTTTCTCAAAGAAATGATGCTATAGTTTCTGGTGATTGTGATTTATTGAAAGGTTTTTATGATCTAAATATAAAAGTAAGTTTATGGGCATACGAAAGTGAAGCAAAAAAGACTCAATATTTAATTAATTGGTCTGAAAAACAAGCTGTAAAATTTAGGGATTTAAAATCTATAGTTAGAATAAGGAAAGTTGCGGAAAAAGAACCTGGGCTTTATGGTGTTATTTGTGATGTAGCAACAGATTTCAATTATTATTATATAGATTCTCCTGATATTATTAATCATTTTAGACTTGGAACAAATCATTATCTTAATTTGAAAAAAGAAAATGATAAATATATTATTACAAAAGAATGGTACACAGATCCTTTTGCAGATTCTTTAGATATTAAAAATATAAAATCTGAAGAAATCAGTAAGTATATATTAGAACATCAACCTCCTGAATTTATTCCAAATGAAAGACAATTAAAAGCAATAGAATATGCACATACCTATTGCGGAATATCTGAAGATGATAATTTTATTTTTAAATATAATTCAAAATATAAAAATCATAATCCAGATGGTGGAGACTGTGCAAATTTTGCCTCTCAAATTTTACATGAAGGTGGTGGTTTTAAAAAGAATCAATTATGGAATTACTCTGGAAAAGAAGGCACAAAAGCCTGGTTAAATGCGCAAGGTTTTAAAAATTACATGGTTGGAAGTGGTAGAGCATCTTATATAGCTAAAGGTACTTACCAACAAACTTATAAAGCTGCTTTTAATATGAAACCAGGAGATTTTGTAGCTTATGAGAAAAAGGGAAGAATAACCCATATATCAACTGTTACTGGATTTGATTCAAAAGGATATCCATTAGTTACTTGTCATAATACTGATAGACTTCTAGTTCCTTATGATTTAGGTTGGAGCAACGATAATATAAGATTCCATTTAATTCATGTGCACTATTAAAACTCAAAATTATATATTATTTTAAACTTTAAAAATTAGCCATATAAAAAGATTTACTATACTTATTTATATGGCTGTATTTTTTATTCTTTTCTTTTAATTATTTTTGCTATAAAGAATCCTTCCATATTTTCATTTGGAATTATTCTTATTGCTTTTGTTACTTCTGGATTATACATTCTTTCTTTATACTGTTTTATACCACTAATAACATTAGATAGTTGTAAATTTATTTTTTCTAATTTTAAATCTTCATATTTATTTAACGCATAATCTAATACTTCTTCATTTTCAAAGGGATTTAATGTACATGTAGAATATACCATAATCCCTCCTGGTTTTAATGCATTATATGCACTGTCAAATAATCTTTTTTGTAGTTTTGAGCATAAAGCAACTTTTTTTTCATTCCATATTTTATATGCTTTATTATTTTTTAAATGAATAGTACCTTCTCCTGAACAAGGTACATCTAATAAAATTCTATCGAAATACTTATTTAACCTTTTTCCTATGCTACATCCATCTGCACCTAAAACAATAATAGAATTTGCTCCTTGTTTTTCTATATTATAATTTAATCTTTCTCGTCTTATTTCATTAACATCATTAGCTAAAATAGTCGCTTTGTTGTTGATCAAGTCTGCCATATAAAGACTCTTTCCTCCTGGAGCTGCACACATATCTAACACAATTAATTCTTCTTTTAAATCTAAAAATAAGGGAGGCAACATTGAAGATAAGTTTTGTAGATATATTTCCCCATTTTTATAAACATCTAATCTTCTTAAACTGCTCTCCTTAACCCCCTTAACTATAAATGCATTCTTTAGAAGTGGATGGTTTACAGCTTTAATTCTATTTTTATTAAACTCATCCATCACCTCTTTTATATTTCCTTTTAAAGTATTAATTCTAAATGTTGTATTTCTTCCTCTATAAAAACTTTTATAAATTAGATCTAGTTGACCAGCTGTATATATATTTTCTAAAATTTCTATAAGTTCGTTTGGTAAGCTATTTTTAACTTCCTTAATTGACACTACATCACCCCTATAGTTTAGCTATAATATATATTTACTTTTCAATAATCTAATTTATGCTTTTAATTAATATAAAAATAGAAGCTGCCATAATGACAACTTCCTTTTTCTAAATATTAATTTTAAGTTCAACTGGACAATGATCTGAGCCTAAGACCTCTGAGTGAATTTTAGCATCTTCTAACTTATCTTTAATTGAATCTGATACTAAGAAATAGTCAATTCTCCATCCTGCATTTTTAGCTCTTGCATTAAATCTATATGACCACCATGAATATGCTCCTACTTCATCAGGATAAAAATATCTAAATGTATCTACAAATCCTGAATTTAGTAATTCAGTAAATTTACTTCTTTCTTCTTCTGTAAATCCTGCATTCCTTAAATTAGTTTTTGGATTCTTTAAATCTATTTCTTTATGAGCAACATTTAAATCTCCACAAACTATGACTGGTTTCTTTTCATCTAATACCTTTAAATACTCCTTAAATGCATCTTCCCAAACCATTCTATAATCTAATCTTGCAAGTTCATTTTTTGAATTTGGAGTGTAAACTGTTATCATATAAAAATTTTCAAATTCTAATGTTATAACTCTTCCTTCTTTATCATGTTCCTCTATTCCTAAACCATAAGTTACATTTAATGGTTTTTCTTTTGTAAAAATAGCTGTACCCGAATATCCCTTCTTTTCGGCATAATTCCAATATTGATAGTATCCTTCTAATTCTAAATTTATTTGTCCTTCTTGTAATTTACTTTCTTGAATACAAAAAATATCTGCATCCATCTCATTAAAATATTCTAAAAAGCCTTTTGTAACACAAGCTCTTATTCCATTAACATTCCATGATATAAGTTTCATTGATATAGTTCTCCTTTTCTTAATATATCTATATTATAACACTTCTTTATTTAATATAATTCTGTGTATAAATATATTAGTGCTCTTTGATAATTTAAATAGTTCATATATTATTTCAGTTTATATAAAAAATAATAGAAATATACAATAAAATAAACTTTTGTACATTTCTATTATATTATAATTTTCTAACACCTATTTTTTACTAGATATTTTATCTATGTAATACTACATTAAATATATAGAGGATGCTTTTCACACAAAGATTTTACTCTGCTTCTTAGCAAATCTAAATTAGGATCTTTTTTAGAAATTGCATCATTAATAATAGATGCTACTTCCTTCATATCTTCTTCATTAAATCCCCTTGTTGTAACTGCTGGTGTACCTATTCTTATTCCAGATGTTATAAATGGACTTTTAGTTTCATTAGGTACAGTATTTTTATTTACTGTAATTCCAATACTATCTAAAAGTATTTCAGCATCTTTTCCTGTAACTTCCTTATTTGTTAAATCTACAAGTATTAAGTGATTGTCTGTTCCTCCTGAAACAATCTTAAAACCATAGTTTATTAACTCATTGGATAATACATTACAATTATTAATTACATTTTTTATATAATCTTTATAACTTGGATCTAATGCTTCTTTAAAACATACTGCTTTTGCTGCTATAGTATGTATAAGTGGTCCTCCTTGTATTCCTGGGAATATAGTCTTATCTAATTGCTTTGCATATTTTTCTTTACAAAGAATCAAGCCACCTCTTGGTCCTCTTAAAGTCTTATGTGTTGTTGATGTTACAAAATCAGCATATGGAACTGGTGATGGATGCTCTCCTGCTGCAACAAGTCCTGCAATATGAGCCATATCAACCATAAATAATGCCCCAACTTCATCACATATTTCTTTAAAAGCCTTAAAATCTATTGTTCTTGCATAGGCGCTTGCTCCTGCAACTATAAGCTTTGGCTTATTTTTAATAGCCATTTCTCTAACTATATCATAATCAATAGTTTCACTTTCAGCATCTACTCCATAAGAAACAAAATTGAATAACTTTCCTGAGAAATTCACTGGTGAACCATGTGTTAAATGGCCTCCATGACTTAAATTCATACCTAGAACAGTATCACCATGCTCAAGAACTGCTAAATATACTGCCATATTTGCTTGTGAACCTGAATGAGGTTGAACATTTGCATGTTCTGCACCAAATAGCTCTTTAGCTCTTTCTATAGCTATAGCTTCAATTTCATCTACTACATGGCAACCACCATAATATCTTTTGTTTGGATATCCTTCGGCATATTTATTAGTAAGGAATGATCCCATAGCTTCCATAACTGCTTTTGAAGCAAAATTTTCTGATGCAATTAATTCTATTCCATCCTGTTGTCTTTTTAATTCTTTTTCGATTAAATTATAAATTACTTTATCTTCTTTTGAAATATTTTCAAAATTCATATTTTCACCCCAAATCCTTTTTAATAAATTATAAATATATTTTATACAATAATCAATTAATATTTCTAAATTATTCTTATTTTTTTGTAAATCAATGAAATTCTCAATTAATAAATTTAGTTAGGAGTAGTATATTATTAATTCTGTAAAGTAGTATATACTATAATTAATATATTTATGTTATAATACTTATATTTTAAATAACTTTAGATTTAAGGAGATTTAGTTATGGATATGAATGAAATACTTCATGTTGCTACTTTTGCCGGCAAAATTATGCTTGAATGTGGCGGTGAAACTTATAGGGCTGAAGAAATTATTTGGAGAATTTGCAAAATCTATGGTATAGAAGAAGCTGAAAGCTTTGTTACTACAACAGGTATTATGGTTTCTGTGTGTAGTGATGGTAAGACTTATTCTTTAATAAGAAGAGTTTCGACTAGAACTATAGATTTAGATAAAGTAGATAAAGTAAATGACTTATCTAGAAATATTATAAGTAAGGGACTTTCAGTATCTGAACTTAAATCTCAACTTCAAATCATTAATAATGGAGAAAGATACAGTAATAAAACTGCTATATTAATTTCTGCCTTGGGTGCTTTTTGCTTTGTATTCCTCTTTGGTGGAAAATTAAGAGAAGCTATTGCTGCCTTTTTTATTGGCCTTATTATAAAATCACTATCTATAAAATTTTCTAACCTAGAGATAAATCAATTTTTCATTAATAGTATTCTGGCTGGAATTACTGCTATAATTGCTATACTTTTCTTAAATATAGGATTTATAAATGATATAGATAAAACCATAATTGGTTCAATAATGTTGTTAGTTCCTGGGCTTGCTATAACTAATGCAATTAGAGATACTATATCAGGCGATTTATTGGCTGGTCTTACAAGAGCTGCCGAGGCATTTTTAGTAGCTATATCAATTGCTATAGGTACTGGTGCAGTACTCAGCTTTTGGATTTCTACTTTTGGAGGGCTATAGTATGATGGTACAATCACTATTTGCATTTTTTTCAACCCTTGGATTTGGAATACTATTCAATATAAAAGGCAAAAAATTATTTTATGCTGCTTTAGGTGGAGGATTAAGTTGGTACATAAGTATATTTTGTGAAAATTTAGGTTTAACTACTACTTCGTCATTTTTTATTTCATCCATTATTTTTAGTATATATTCTGAAATTCTCGCGAGAATATTAAAAACTCCTGTTACCACCTTAATAATATGTGCATTAATTCCATTAGTTCCTGGGGGAGGCATGTACTATACAATGTACGAAGCAATAAATGGTAATATAATAAAATCTCTTGAACTTGGACTTAATACTCTTGCTAATGCTGGTTCTCTTTCCCTTGGGGTTATATTTGTATCAACAGTTACTAGACTTTTAATGTCTGCTAGAAAGAAAAAAGAATTTAAAGAACTAGAAAAACGTGCAAAAAGAAAATTTGCAAAATAAAGCCATACACATTGTGTGTATGGCTTTAAATATTATTCTTCTATTGAAATTGCACTTACTGGGCAACCTTCACAAGCTTCTCTTGTAGCATCTTCTAATTCATTTTCAATAATACCTTCTTTAGCAACTGAAACTCCTGTTTCTAAAGAAAATATTTCCGGACAGACTCCTTCACAAAGTCCACAAGATATACATGTATTTTCATCCACAAAGGCTTTCATATAATTTCCTCCTAATTATTTTACATTTAAACTTTATATTCAATAAAATTTAATGTGTCTTTACAATATATAATATAATTATATATTTAAATTTTTATTTGTCAATATTATTAGGAGATAATTATTTGCATTTAATATTAATTATTCTTTATTATAGTAAGTTTATATTATATTCTCTACATATTTTTAAGTTCTTTTCATCCCAAACTGTTGCTTGAACTTCTCCTATATGAGCTTTATTTAAAAAATACATACAAATTCTAGACTGTCCTATTCCTCCACCTACTGTATATGGTAACTCTCCATTTAATAACATTCTATGAAAGTCTAATTTTCTTCTATAATCATTTCCTGAAACTTTAAGCTGATAATCAAGTGCTTTTTCATCTACTCTTATACCCATGGATGATAATTCTATTGCTCTATCTAAAAGAGGATACCAGAATAATATATCCCCATTTAAACTCCAATCATCATAATCGGGGCTTCTTCCATCATGTTTTTCTCCTGATTTAAGTAATCCTCCAATTTTCATTATAAATACTGCTTTATACTCCTTACATATTGCATCTTCTCTTTCTTTAGAAGTATATTTTGGGTACATATCTTCTAATTCTTGAGAGGTTATGAAGAATATATCTTCCGGTAATTTCTCCTCTCCCGATACTAAATTTTTGTGAACATATTTCTCAGTTTCCTTGAATACTTTATAAATATTTCTTACTATATCCTTTAATTTTTCTTCAGTCCTATCACTTTTATCTATGACTTTTTCCCAATCCCACTGATCTACATAAACAGAATGAAGATTATCTAATTCTTCGTCTCTTCTTATAGCATTCATATCAGTATATAGTCCTTCTGATACTTTAAATCCATATCTGTGAAGAGCTAATCTTTTCCATTTAGCTAGTGAATGAACTATTTCTACATCTTTTCCTGTTGCTAAAATATCAAATTTAACAGGTCTTTCTATACCATTTAAACTGTCATTTACTCCACTTTCTCCTTCTACAAATAGCGGTGCTGAGACTCTTGTTAAATTTAAGCTTTCTGCTAATGCTTTCTCAAAAAAATCTTTGATTCTTTTTATATGAACCTCTGTTTCTATTAATGTTGTGTTACTTTTGTAACCTTCTGGTATAATTATTCCTTCTACTTTCATTTTTAAGCTCCCCTTTTTAATAATATTAAATAATTAAATCTCCACTATTTAACAATTTTATTGCATAAAAAAAGCTCTCATCCCTATATAAATATATAAAAGGATGAAAGCTATACTTCACGTTGCCACCTTAATTCTCTATTATCTCACAATAATAGACTCTTCAAGTACATAAGTAAATAAAATACTTAGATACTCTAGCACTATAACGGGCGCAACCCGGTTACTGCCTACTAGTTGTTATCTTTCGGAGTACGGCTCAGAGATGTTATTCAAATTAACTTTCTTATTCTACTTACAGCAAGTGTAGAACTCTCTGAAAAGATATGTTAAATCTACTTCTTCTCTTCATAGCCTCTAGTTCAATTATTTATGAGAAAATATTATCACTTTATAGATATTTTGTAAAGTAATATTTTTAATTTTTTACTTTACAAAGGTATTTATCGTCTTTATAAGCTGTTTCAAAGTCTCTTGCTCTGATGACCCTTCTTCAACTCCTAAGCAATTATTTGCATAATATTCTATTGTTAATCCACCAACTCTATTTATAGCTGATCTAATAGCTGATATTTGAACTAAAATATCAGGACAACATACGTTTTTTTCCATCATTCCTTGTATTCCTTTTACTTGCCCTTCAATTCTTTTTAGTCTATTTATTATATCTTTTCTTAACTTTTCATTTTCTTCTTCCATATCTTAATCCTCCATGTTACTATACCTCTATAGGGTATATTTATATTTTATCATTTATTTTAATATTTATATATACTTATTCAATTTTATTTTAAAATCTCTTACTTTTCTTTTGTAGTGTTATAATAAAATTAACCATAAAAAATTTATGTGCTGATAATATATATTTTTTAATTAATAATCTGCATCATTATAGTCTTATAAAATTAAAAGTTAATAGACTTATTTAAGTAAAATAGCAAAATTGAAAACATATATATTTTTTATTTTTTTATATAAGTTGCTGAAATACTACCTTTGCTTAAATGCTATTAATTTAAAAGATACTTTAGTTAAGTGTAGAACATTTATTGCAACTTATATATACTATTTATGTTAGTTAGTAATTCAATTATACTGGAGGAATATTATGAAAGATATTTTAGATACATTTAATAACCAAAAAGAGCTTTTTTATTCAGCTAAAACAAAGGATATAAATTTCCGAATAAATAATTTAAAAAAGCTGAAAAAAGTTATAAAAGAAAATGAAGATAAAATATTAGATGCTTTATATAAAGATTTAAGAAAATCTAATTTTGAAGGATTTGCTACAGAAATAGGAATAATTTATAGCGAATTAAATCTTCATATTAAAAATTTAAGAAAATGGTCAAAGACAGAAAAAGTTAAAAACTCTATAATTAATTTTCCTTCTAAAAGTTATGTATATAAAGATCCTTATGGAGTTGTATTAATAATTGGTCCTTTTAATTATCCTTTTCAATTAGTTATCTCCCCTTTGATTGGGGCGATATCTGCTGGGAATTGTGCAATTATAAAACCTTCTGAAAATACTAAAAACACAGCATTATTACTTGAAAAGATAATTAATGAAAATTTTAATGAAAATTTTATAAAAGTTGTTAATCCTTTAGGTGGAAAAGATGTTGTTTCTTATTTATTAAATTTAAATTTTGATTATATATTCTTTACTGGAAGTGTAAAAGTAGGAAAAATAGTTATGGAAAAAGCATCAAAAAACCTTATTCCTCTAACTTTAGAGCTTGGTGGAAAAAGCCCTTGTATAATAGATAATTCTGCTAAGTTAACTCTAGCTGCTAAAAGAATTGTTTGGGGAAAATTTTTAAATGCTGGTCAAACTTGTGTTGCTCCAGACTATATATTTGTTCAAAAAGATATTAAAGATAAATTATTGGAAGAGTTAAAAAAAGAAATACTTATTCAATTTGGAAATAATTTAAAATCAAGTCCTGATTTTCCTAGAATAGTTAATCTTCAGTCTTTTTCAAGATTAAAAAATTATTTAAAAGATGGAGATATCTACTTTGGTGGAAATTCAGATGAAAATGATTTATATTTAGATCCAACACTTTTGATAAATATCAAACAAAATAGTTTGATTATGGAAGAAGAAATCTTCGGACCTATTCTTCCAATTTTAGAATACTCAAATTTAGATGAAGTTATTTCTTATGTTACAAAAAAAGATAAACCCCTTGCTTTATATTACTTTTCTGAAAATTCTTCTTCTATAGAAAGAATTCTAAATTTAACAACTTCTGGTGGAGTTACAATAAATGATACTATAATACATGTTGCTTCTTCATATTTGCCTTTTGGCGGTGTTGGCTCAAGTGGTATGGGATCATATCATGGTAAAGCTAGTTTTGATATATTTACACATAAGAAATCTGTTATTAAACGTGGTACTTTTGCAGAGTTTCCTCTTAGATTTGCACCATATAATAATAAAATAAACTTATTAAAAAAGATTATGAAATAATAACTCTATTTTCTATTTATTGAAATACTTCTATTATTGAAGTATTATATATTTATATTATAAAATATAAGGAGGGCCTTTATGAGAAACTTTAATTTTAAAAATGGGACTGAGATTATCTTTGGAAAAGATTCTGAATCACAAGTTGGGACTTTAATAAAGAAATATACAAATAAAATTTTACTTCATTATGGTGGAGGAAGTATAAAGAAAACTGGATTGTATGATAAAGTTATTAAATCTTTAAAAGATTCAAATATAGAATTTGTTGAACTTTCAGGAGTTAAACCAAATCCTAGAGTTTCCCTAGTTCGTGAGGGAATTAAAATTTGTAGAGATAATAATATTGACTTTATTCTAGCTGTAGGTGGCGGGAGTGTTATAGATTCTTCTAAAGCTATTGCTGCTGGAGTTAATTATAACGGAGATGTTTGGGATTTATTTATAGATACACCTATTAATCATAAATGTATACAACTTGCAACTATTTTAACAATTCCTGCTGCTGGTAGTGAAACAAGTTCTGGCTGTGTTATAACTAACGAAGATGGATTATATAAAAGAAGTACAGGACATCCAACTTTAAGACCTGTGTTTTCAATAATGAATCCTGAACTTACTTATACTTTACCTAAATATCAAACTTCTTGTGGAATTGCTGATATGTTTGCTCATATACTTGAAAGATATTTTACAAATGAGCCTAATGTAGATTTAACAGATAGGTTGTGTGAAGGAACAATGAAAGCAATAATAGATAATGCATTGAGACTTAACATAAATCCTAATGATTATAATGCTAGAGCAGAGATTATGCTATCAGGTATGGTTGCTCATAATGGATCTTTAGATATGGGTAGACTTGGAGATTGGGCTAGTCATGATATTGAACATGAACTTAGTGGTGTATACGATATTGCTCATGGAGCTGGATTAGCTATTATATTCCCTGCTTGGATGAAATTTGTTTATAAACATGATATTAATAGATTTGCTCAATTTGCAAATAGAGTATTCGATATAGATATAAATTTAAATAACCTTGAAGAAACAGCTTTAAAAGGAATCAAAGCTTTAGAAGATTTCTTTACAGCTATAGAACTACCAACTCGTTTAAGTCATGTGGATATTGATGATTCTAATTTAGAAGGAATGTCTAATAAGCTAGTTGCTCACACAGATCATGTTGGAAATTTTGTGCAAATAAGAGCAAAAGAAGCATTAGAAATATTAAAATTAGCACTTTAAAAAAATTATAAAGTACTTTTGTTACTCTTTATCATCTTATTTCACAAAATATAATAATTATAAATTTAAATTACATTATTCCTAATTATTGCTTCTATTACCAATATTTAAAGCTAGAAGATTAGATTACTCTAATCTTCTAGCTATTTTTATTATTTCTCTCATTGTATATCCAATATTATAATCTATTCTTTTATTTGTTTTTTCATTATATACTTTTAAAAATTGACTATATAAGCTTAAATATAATTTATTTGCCGAGAAATTTATGATAAACTATAAAAAGTATATTCAAAACATTAATTAGGAGGAGATATTATGAAAAACTTAATGAAAAAATGGAATAAAATAAGTTTAGTTAAAAGAATTATCTTAGGTTTATCTATTGGAATTATTTTAGCATTAACTATTCCAGAAAAAGCAAAGTCAATTGTAATTTTAGGTTCCTTATTTGTAGGTGCTTTAAAAGCAATTGCTCCTATGCTTGTATTTTTTCTTGTTACATCTGCAATATGTCAACATAAAAGCGGACAAAAAACTAATATGAAGTCTATAATTATTCTTTATTTACTTGGAACTTTCACAGGTGGATTTGTTGGAGTTTTAGCAAGTTTTATTTTTCCAGTAAAATTAACTCTGGTAGCAGGAGTAGAAAATCTTTCGCCTCCTGGTGGAATTACTGAAGTCTTAAGATCACTTTTAATGAATATTGTAGATAATCCAGTAAATGCATTAGTTACTGCCAATTATATAGGTATATTATCATGGGCTGTAATTCTTGGATTTGCCTTAAAAGGAGCAAATGATTCAACTAAAACAATGCTAGCTAATATTTCTGATGCTTTATCTAAAATGGTTGGATGGATAATTAATTTTGCACCAATTGGAATTATGGGACTTGTCTTTGATGCAATTGCAACTAATGGAATTCAAACATTTATAAGCTATGGAAAACTACTTTTAGTTTTAGTTGGATGTATGCTATTTGTAGCACTTATCGCCAATCCAATTATAGTATTTATAAATATTCGTCAAAATCCATATCCTCTTGTTCTAAAATGTTTAAAAGAAAGTGGTATTACAGCATTTTTTACTCGTAGTTCAGCTGCGAATATTCCTGTAAATATGGATTTATGTAAAAGATTAGGTTTAGATAAAGATACTTATTCAGTATCTATTCCTTTAGGTGCAACTGTAAATATGTCTGGTGCTTCTGTTACGATTTCTGTTTTAACATTAGCAGCTGCACATACTTTAAATATTCCTGTTGATATTCCGACTGCACTTATACTTAGTATACTAGCAACTATAAGTGCTTGTGGAACATCAGGTGTATCTGGAGGCTCTTTACTATTAATACCTTTAGCTTGTAGCTTATTTGGAATACCGACCGATGTTTCTATGCAAGTAATTGGAGTTGGATTTATTATAGGTGTAATACAAGATTCTTGTGAAACAGCACTTAACTCATCATCTGACGTTTTATTTACAGCAACTGCAGAGTTTTATAAGAGACGTAAAGAAAGTAATTTAAATCTCTATCTAAAGAAATAGCTTAATAGATTTATATTAAGTAATATTTACACATTAAAATGATAATTGTTTTTATTTTCTAATTAGGTATTTTACGTTTTACATAAAAAAGGGGCTATCTATGACAGCCCCTTTTTTTATTTATTATTTTATATTCCCTCTTTTCCAGAATCACTTATATCAAGTAATTCTTCTGGGTATGCAGACCATATAGTTTGATTCAAAAGATATTCTTCATTATATTTTATAGCATAAGTTTTTAAAATATTTAAAGGTACATCCATGTGAATCTTATCTTCCTTATATTTATTAAATATATCTAATACAAATTCCTTTTCATCCTTTGAAAGATAATCTGAAAAGTATCCAAATATATGCATAAATGTATTTATGTAATTACCTTTTCTAGGAATTTTAGAAAATGCTAAACCTAAATGATGCTCATAGTCATTTATAATTTCATTAAAATGTTTTTTTTCATCATTAGCAACTATTTGCCCTAAATGCTTTAACTGACTTCTATTATATGCCATAAGAAGATATTTATTATTTGAATGAAATTTAATTAACTCTTTAATAGAATTAGATTTTTCTACTTCCTTAAATTTAAAAAATATATACACCTTAATTAAAAAATGCTCTCTTATGGCATGATTAGTAAGACGTCCTTCTTCTTCAATAGGAAGATATGGATAGTTTTTAATAGCATAAGAAGCAAATAATCCTATACTCTTTTTTGATCCTATTGTCTTTTCTTTACCTAAATATAACTTTACATTTTTGGTTCCACAAGATGGTGACCTTCCCTTTAATATAAATCCATGCACTTCTTCTAAAGATTTAAAAAATTCATTTGAATATTCATCCATTTCCTTTGTATATACATTTCCACTATGCGGCTCATAAAGTTCTATTTTTTCTTTTTCTAATATTAATCTTATAGGCTTTCTAGGTGTCTCTAAACCGATATCTACCTCCGGACAAACAGTTATATAATTGACATACTTTTTTAATTTTTCAACAAACTTATCTGATATCATATCTCCATTATATCTACAATTACAAAATCCTAAACATCTGCTTACTACAATTGTGGGCTTCTTATCTTCTTTCAATTAATACCCTCCTTGAATACTTTACATTTAGCACTTAATAAACTTTTTTCTTTTGATATAAATATTTTACATGTTTATTATTTTTTATAATACTCTTTCCCTAAAAGATATTATTATCTAATCAATTATTTTAAATACATCAGATTTAAATTTTTCTATACCTATTCTATCTATAAAAAATCCTAATTTTTCACCAGCTTCTGCATTTTCTTTGTAGTATTCAAAAATTATATCAACTAAATTTTCTGCAGCCTTTTCAGTCAAATCAATTGCAATAATATCCGACATTCTTGGATTATAGCCTCCTGATCCTCCTACGGTTACCATAAATCCGGTTTTATCAGCTATTATACCTACATCCTTACTATAAACACTCCCACATGCATTTCTACATCCAGCAACACCTATTTTGGTTCTACATGGCATTTCTGCCCAATGGTACCTTTTTGAAAGTCTCATTCCTATTCCAATAGTATTATGTTTTGCTCTCTTACAAAAACCTGCTGGACACATCTCTACATTTTTAACAGAATTTTGTGTTTTGACAGCTGGCATCATTCCAAGTTCTTCCCAAATTAATGGTAAATCACTTTCCTCCAAATTAGTAATTAATATTCTTTGTCCTGAAGTAATTTTTATAACTCCATTATATCTTTTTGCTACTATAGCTATTTTTTCAAGGTTCTCTGGTGTTATAAAACCTCCAGGTATATGAGGTGTTATCCCAAACTTTCTCTTGCCATCTATAACCTTTTGTAAATTACCGTAATTACTCATTTCATTCTCCTTATTCTCTATTTTTGTACTTCTTATATATTTTACAAAGCAATTTATAACACTAGTTAACTTTAATTATCAGTTATCAATTTCTTATTTTTTAAAAATATTTCTTCTATTATTACTGCTCTTATAGCCTCATATTTTATATCACTTCTAAGAGTCTTTTTAATTTCTCCAATTTTTCTGTAGTCTTTAGACCTTACTTCTCTAAGAATCTCTTCTCTATCTTCTTTTAAATAATATTTTGATATATCAAACTTAATTTCTATATTCTCATTATTTTCAAGGGCTGTTGTCAAATATCCTAAAATTGTAGATATAGATATTTCTAATTTATCTGATAATTCTTCTGGAACCTCTCCTTTTTTTAATTCATCAATAGTTATTTCTTCATCTGTCCTAACGTCTCCATCTAAAGCAATTTTTCTTTTTTCCTTCTTTATGAAATTAACTTTAATATCTTTGTTATTAATATAATCGTTAACTATAATAATTATATCTTTTCCTATAATTTCTACTTTCTTTTTTCCAACTAAAGTTATATCCATTAATTCATCTAAGTTTTTAGGATATCTTCCACTTATTTCTTTCAAGCTTCTTAAAGATATTACTTTTGGTGGATACATACCTTCTTTTCTTGAAATTTCTTCTCTTCTATTCTTTAATAATTCTAGTAATTCTTCATCTACTTTTATATCAATATAAGAATTTTCTTCATTATCCTCAATTATATGATTTACAATAATATTATTTTCTTCAATATAACTTTTAATTAAATTAATAAATCTTTCACCATATTTATTAAATTTAATTTCTCCTACTCCACTAATTAATCTCATATTTTCCTTAATTAATGGCATTTTGCTACTCATTTCTTTTAATGTAACATCACCAAAAATTATATAAGGAGGAACTCTTTCTTCCAGTGCTATTTCTCTTCTCAAATCTTTTAGTAATTCTAATAATTTATTATCTACATTTTCAATAGTATTAATATTATTTTCTTTAAATAGTACTTTATGCTCACCTTTTATTATTTCTATTGATTTCTTATTTAGACTTACTACAGGATAAGTTCCTTCAATATAATCTAAATATCCATGAGCTATTAACGTATTTATAAAACTTTTCAGATCTTCCGCCTTATAATCTTTCATAATTCCATAAGTAGATAAATTATTGAATCCTAAATTTACTAGTCTAATGTTTTTAGATCCCCTTAGAACATCTACTATCATTGAAATACCAAAGTTTTTTTTCATTCTATATACACATGATAATACTTTTTGAGCATCAATAGTTTTATCTACTACTTCTCCTTCATTTAAACAGTTACTACAATTATTACAGTTTTCTAAATTAGATTCACCAAAGTAATTTAGTATATATTTTCTATAACAATCATTATTATAAATAAAATCAGTCATTTGTTTTAGCTTCAAATATTGACTTTGTTTTCTATTTAAATTTTCTGAACTAGATTCTATTAAGAACTTTTGAGTTTGAATATCTCCTGGTGAAAATAATAATATACACTCACTTTTTCCTCCATCTCTTCCTGCTCTACCAATTTCTTGATAATAACTTTCAATGTTCTGAGGCATATTAAAGTGAATTACATATCTTATATTAGGCTTATCAATTCCCATTCCAAAAGCATTTGTAGCTATCATTATATTAATTTTATCCTTTATAAAATCTTCTTGATTTTCTTTTCTTATATCATCCCTAAGCCCTGCATGATATTTAGATACCTTATATTTTTTTTCACATAAGACCTCATATAATTTATCTACTTCTTTTCTAGTAGCAGCATAAACTATTCCTGAAGCATCTTTATTAGCTTCTATATATTTAATTACATAGTCTTTTTTATTACTTCCTTTTACAATATTAATAAATAAATTTTCTCTATCAAAACCTGTTACATATACCTTAGGATTTTTAAGTCCAAGAAGGCTTATAATATCTCTTTTTACTTCTTCTGTTGCTGTTGCTGTAAAAGCTGTAATTATAGGTCGTTCTTTCAATATATCTATAAATGATTTTATTTTTCTGTAACTTACCCTAAAATCATGCCCCCACTGAGATACACAATGTGCTTCATCGATAGCAATTTGACTTATACTACATCTTGACATTTCCATTATGAAGTCATACGACTCAAGTCTTTCTGGCGCAACATAAACTATTTTATATTTGTTATTCTTTAGATTATTTATAGCTTCATTAAATTCACTAGTACTTAATGAACTATTTATATATGCGGCTTCAATCCCCATAGATCTTATATTATCAACTTGATCCTTCATTAAGGATATTAATGGTGAAATTACTATAGTTAAGCCATCTAAAATTAATGCTGGTATTTGATAACATAAAGATTTACCTCCGCCGGTTGGCATTATTGCTAGAATATCTTCTTTACTTAAAATATTTTTAATTATATCTTCTTGGCCCTTTCTAAAGCTTTTATATCCATAATATTTCTCTAAAACTTCTAAACTTATATCTTGCAAATTAAACACTCCTAAAATTATCCTTCTATTTACTTATTAAGATTATCAACACAAACATGCATTCCTAACACACTAAAATAATAGCTTTCCTCAAATAATATAAAATTCATTGATAATTAGTTAAGTTTAGAATGTTTATTATAACTTATGTAAATTGTCTTATAAACAATTATTGCAATAAGGGTAAATATTATTACCACTAATGCATACAACTTAAAAACTTCTTCTGGTAACACATTTATAATAGGATCTGTTTTTGAATCAAAAATCCAATATTCATTATTAAAAAATATTTTATGGAAAATTATAAAAGCTTTTGAGAAATCTATAAAAATTGAGGTTAATAAAACTGTAATTATACTTATAAGAGTATTTGCTCCATAATTAAGTGATTTAATTAGCTTTATTTTTTTGTTGTTATATTTTTTTATTAGATATATAACAATAAATATCAATACAAAAATTAAAACTATTAAATATATGCTTAAAAATATCTTCTTAACTTCATAAAAATGAAATTCTCCGTTGCTACTCATTATAAAATTATTAAACTTCAACTTTTTTGCAAATGGATTTTGTAAATAATTTAATAATATATTATAATCTTCCATTAATTTTTCCTTTGAAAGTTGTCCTATTTTATCCAAGTCATACTTTTGAATTGAATACTTATATATACTTCTCAAATTTAAAGATGCAATAACACTTATTCCAATAGTAAATAAAGCTACACTTATTCCTTGTAAAACTTTAAATATGCAATTAATCCATTTCTTCATTTTCTACCTCTTTCTAATATTTAGCATTTTATATAATCCTTATATACTAAATTGATTTAAAGACTATTACTACTTATATTTTTAATTAAATTTTAAACTCTTATAATAACTTATATATATAATAACATAATAGTCCTTATTTTGAATATAAAAAGAAGGGTTTCCCCCCCCCCTTAACTTCTTAACTAACCTACTATCAAATCAATATTATCCTTATACTGAGAATATTGTTTGTTTTTATATAATATTGCATTTTTAGGACAACAACTCATGCATCTACAGCACAATATACAATTATCCCTAAACTTTATATAATCTCCTATATTCTCTATATTTCTAGTTGGACAAATTTTAACACATAAATTGCACTTATCACATTGCGAGCTTACTGAAAATTTATATGAATTTTTATATAAATCTTTTGTTCTGAATTTGTATAGTTTTTTCATAATTATTGATTTAAAATTATTAATTTCTTTTTTATTATAATTTTCAATCAAAAAATTTGCTATTTCATTTTTTATTTTTTGTAAGGATTTATTATATACTTCTTCTAAATCTATATTTTTAGTATCTAAATATTCTCTACTTAATATATTGCTATTTGGCATTTTAAAATTTGTAGTTAATATGACTTTAAAATTTTTTTCTATTAATATTTTCTCTAATTCATCAAAGTAAGTTTGAAGTTTATCTTTTCCTGTTGAAAATATCATTGTTTTTATTTCGCTTTTAGAATAATGTAGATTATCTTCTATAAATTCCATAAATATTTGAGGGATATATTCAAAATACTTAGGAAATCCAAGAATTAAATAATCAAATGATATCTTTTCTATATTAAATTCTTCTTCTATCGAATGTATTTCTATTTCACATTCATTTTTTATAAATTCTTCTCCCATCTTATTGGCAATAAATTTTGTATTTCCAGTGCCACTGAAGTATAAAATTAAACCTTTCATATAATCTCCCCCAATTAATATATATTTACATAATAAAATTACATATGTAAGAATATGTTAATAATTATACATCATTTGTAATTTTTTGGAAACGATTTTAATCTTTCAAATTTCCTTACTCTTTTTATATTTTCTACAAAATAAAAAAAGATAGAAATTTTTTCTATCTTTTTTTTACTATAATTATATTTTTTGCTTATTGTATTTCCAAAACAGTACTGATGATACTAATATTATTCCACATATTATGATATATACAAAAAATAATGGATTTTTAATACTTCCAAATAAAATAATTAAAGATCCTAAGCTTGCAAAAATAGGATTAATTTTTCCCCTCCATAAGCCCTTAATTTCATTGTTTAAACCCATTTTAAATACTTTAAAGTACAACATTATATATAATAAATAATTAACAGTTATTGATATTTCTGATATATCACTATTAGGTAAATAATTATATCTTTGTGTTATATAATGTATAACTAAACAAATAGATGATATACAAAAAGCTACAACTGAAGATCTAATAGGCATCCCTACGCTTTCATTGACGACTTTTATTTTCTTAGAATTGGGAAACATTCCCCTTATTGCTAGAGAATATGGCATTCTAGTGTGGCCTATTATCAATCCATTTACAGTTCCTAATATAGATATAACAACAAATGTTAATATTATTTTAGCTCCCCAAGGTCCAAATAGTCTAGTAGCTGCTAAATTAACATGTTCATCTCCCATATTCATTATTGTTTCTGGTCCAACATACATACTTATTCCAATAAAATATAATACATATATTGCTAATATAAATAATGGAGCAACTACCAAAGCTCTTGGTAAATTTCTTTTAGAGTTTTTTATTTCATGACCTATAGATGTTGATATTATCCAACCATCAAAAGAAAATGCTATAGGTGCTATTGCTGCTATCCATGTAGCAGGTTCCATATGTACAATATCACTTATTATTATTTCAGTAGGATTTCCGAAAAAAAGTCCTGCTATTGCTATTACTAATAAAGGAATAATTTTAATTATCGTTGATGCATTTTGAAAGTATCCGCCTAATTTAGCAGACAATACATTCATAAAGTAAAATAAAATCATTATTATAAATCCTATCGTTGTTTGAGTAGTTAATCCACCATCTATTCCAAATAACATACATATATATATACCAGATACCCACGAAATTACAGCTACAAGTGTAGGATAATATAAGAATGTATGAAACCATCCAAAAGCACAAGCAACTGATTCATTATATGAATATTCAGCATATGTTATTATTCCCCCTGCTTTTGAATCTCTTGATGCTAATTCTGAAATAGTTAGGCTTCCAAAAATAATTCCCATTGCAGCAATACTAAATACAAGAACGCCTAAACTTATACTTCCATTAGTGGCTACTAATATATTATCACTTTTAAAAAATATTCCTGATCCTATTACAATTCCTACTATCATTCCTATGGCAGTAAATAAACCATATTCATTTTTTTTCATTATTTCACCTCTTTGTACAATATTTTATTAATAATTATAATTTCTCTGTCCAATATATCATATAAAGGTACAAATAAAAATATTAAATTTAATAATTCTCTAATAAAAATCAACTTTTATATACTGTTAATAAAATCATTTTTAATACTTACCGTACATTTATTTTAATATTTAAATATTCCAACAAAATATATTAAATAGCTATATTGTATTTTTTAACCCAATTTATTAATATACTTTTAAATTATTTCAATATAAAATATAATTTTAATAACTTTATTAGTTCTTTATTAATATTTTATTATTAATATTTTTTCAGAAAAATGGGGGTATTTATGAATAAAAAACTTTTTTGGTGTTATTTCATTAACATTAGGTTTATCACTTTTAAGCGGCTGCTCTAGTAATGCAGAAGATAATCAAGAAGATCATATATCTTCAATATAAGCCTTTAATAAACTTGTTGATAATGATAAAGTTGTTGCTATACTTGGTCTTGTAACTTCTGGAGCTACAACAGCAGCTATTTTATACATGCTGGCTCGGATTATTCAAATGGTATATATGAGACATAAAAAAAGACTTTAAATCTAAAGGTGGACAGGTAACTGAATGTTTAAGTTATAATGATGGCGATACTGATTTTAATGCGCAACTTACAAAGATAAAATCAACTAATCCCAATGTATTAGTTCTTCCTTATTATTATAATTTAGTTTTCATTATTGCTAACCAAGCCCGAGCAACAGGAATAACTTCTTAATTCTTAGGTGGAGATGGATGAAGATCTGAAGAACTTTATTCTAATGTAATTTTTACAACAACTTATAAATGGTTTAGACTTAGGTAGTGTTTATGCTCTTAAATGATTAATTGGATTAAAGATGAATTTCAAATTTCTGTTTTACTTACAGAACATGATATGAAACTAGTAATGGGAATTTGCGAAAAAATAATAGTATTAGATTATTGTAAAAAATAGCTGAAGGGACTCCTGATTAAATAAGAAATAACCCTAAAGCTATTGAAACATGCCCCGGAGAATGGTCTTAAACTATGCTTAAAATAGATAACATTGACTTGTATTATGATGAGCCTTCAATAGTACTGGCCCCTATAGTTGTTAAAGAAATCTTTAATACTATAGTACAAATAAACAAAGCAGTAACCACAATTTTATTAGTAGAATAAAATATAAATATTGCTTTATCTATAGCTCATAGAGCTTATGTTTTAAAAACCGCTAGAATCGTGTTAACTGGTGATTCTAGGACTCTTCTTAATGATTCTATAATTAAAAGCGCTTATCTAGGTAAATAAAAAATAGAGGAACATTTAATCCTCTATTTTTTTATTTTCTAATTAAATTATATAACTTTAGTGCAAAAATCCAAAATTATTGTTTTATTAGTATTTCTATTGAATAGTTTTTCCTTTAAATGTAATATATGTATATAAATGCAATCGTTTGCTTTTATTTCATTAAAATATATTTATGGAGGGGTTAAGAATGAAAAAAATTTTAGCAACTGTTTTGACTGCATCATTATTGGCTGGAGTGTTTGTTGGATGTTCTTCTAATAATACTAATGGAAGTTCAGGTAAAAATACTGAAAATAAGGTAGTAAAAGTATTTCAATTAAAAGTTGAAATAAATGACGCTTTGCAACAACTTGCAAAAAAATATGAAGAGGAAACTGGAGTTAAAGTTGAAGTTACCTCAGTTGGTGGTGGGGCTGACTATGGTGCTGCTTTAAAAGCTGAATTTCAGAAAGGTACTGAGCCTGATATTTTTATGATTCAAGGTGCTGGTGACTTAGAAGTTTGGTCTCATAAAGTTGATGATTTATCATCCGAAAAATGGGTTTCTAATGCCGTTAAGGGTACTTTAGATACTGTAAAAGTAGATAATAAAATATATGGTATGCCAGTTGCAACTGAAGGATACGGACTAATCTATAATAAAGATATATTAGACAAGGCATCTATAGATCCCAAATCAATTGATACCTTTGATAAATTAAAAGAAGCTGTTGAAAAATTAGATTCCCAAAAAGCTGATTTAGGATTAGAAAATGTTATATCATATACAACTAAAGAAACTTGGGTAACTGGGAATCATACTTTTAATATTGGATTAACTGCTCAAGAAAATCCTGCACAATTTACAAAAGACTATGTTGCTGGAAAAACTGATTTAGTTAATAATCAAGGTTTTAAAGACTGGATGAATCTTGTTGACTTACTTTGCAAATATAGTGGAGGCTCTTCTTTAGATACTATAGATTATAGTACTCAAGTTGGGAACTTTGCTTTAGAAAAAACTGCTTTCTTACATCAAGGTAACTGGACTGCTGGAGATTTAGCCGGATTAGGTGCTGATTTTGATATGGGATTTATACCACTAGCAATTAATAATGATACTAAAATAAGTGGAAGTATTCCTGTTGGCGTTCCAATGTACTGGACTGTTAATAAAGATTCAGCTGTTAACACTGAAGCGAAAGCATTTCTTGATTGGATGGTAACTAGTGAAACTGGCCAAAAAGGTTTAGTAGAAGATATGAAAATGATTCCTGCATTTACTAACTTTAAGATTGAAACTGATGATAAGTTGGCTAAATCGATAATTGAGTATAACAATGCTGGAAAAACACTTCCTTGGGCATTTACTAACCTTCCTGATGGATTTACTATGGAAAACATTGGACCTATATTTTCTAAATATGCTAAAGGGGAAATAGATCAAAGTAAGATGCTTGAAGAAATACAAGCACTTACTAAAAAATAATTAATTATATTTTCTTTATCCGCAAGGGCATATTCCCTTGTGGATACTTATATTATATTTAAATTTTATAGGAGATGATAATATGAAGAAAAAACGTAAATCTAATAAGGGATTTTGGCTTTTTGTTGGTCCCTCTTTATTAGCACTAACTATGGTAGTAATAATCCCATTCTTAATAGGAATATTTTATACATTTACTAATTGGAATGGTGCCAATCCTAATTATGATTTTATAGGTTTCTCTAACTATAGTAATCTGTTTAAGGATTCTCAGTTTATTTATTCCTTCAAAATTACAATAGTTTACACTATCGCAAGTGTTGTCTCTATAAATTTAATAGGATTTGGATTAGCTTATTTTGTTACTAGAAACTTAAAAACTAAAAATTTTCTTAGAACTGGATTTTTTATGCCAAATCTAATTGGTGGGCTTATTTTAGGATTTATATGGCAATTTTTATTTAACTCAGTATTTACCTCTATAGGTGCTAAATTAGAAATAAACCTATTATCTACCTCCCTATTACAAGAAAAAAATACTGCTATACTAGCTATGCTTATAGTTGCAGCTTGGCAATATGCTGGTTATATAATGGTTATTTATGTAGCAGCCCTTGAAAATGTTCCTACTGATTTAATTGAAGCAAGTCATATTGATGGTGCTAATGGAGTACAAGCTTTTAAACATATAACTCTTCCAATGGTTGCTCCATCAATTACTATATGCTTATTTTTAACTCTTGCTAATTCTTTTAAACTTTTTGATTTGAACTTTTCTTTGACTCCTTTAAAAACGACAGAAATGTTATCTTTAAATATATATAAAGAAGCCTTTGTATCTAATAATATGGGACTTGGGCAAGCTAAAGCAATAATATTCTTTATATTTGTTACAGCAATTTCTTTAACTCAAGTTTATTTCACAAAGAAAAGGGAGGTTGAATTGTAATGAGAATAAAAAAACATAGTAAATTAAAAACATTAAATAGTTATAATCATAAATTAAAATTTTTAGAATTTTCAGGTTGGATACTCCTTATTATTTATATGATTCCTTTTTATCTTATGTTTATAAATTCCTTTAAAACTAGAAGAGAAATATTTGCAAACACTATGGGATTCCCCCATGAATGGAATTTTAGTAATTATACTTCTGCAATTGAAAGAATGAATATGGGTAGTGCATTTATTAATTCACTAATAATAACTACTATAAGTATAATACTAATAGTTTTATTTTCTTCAATGGCTTCTTGGACTTTAGCTAGAAGCAAAACTAAAGCTAGTAAAGTTATATTTTATTTATTTGTTTCTGCAATGATAATTCCATTCCAAGCTGTAATGCTACCGTTAGTTAAATGGATGGGTATAATAAGTATAGATTCCATTAATTTCAATATGCTTGGAACACATTATGGACTTATTTTTATGTATCTAGGATTTGGGTCAAGTATGAGCATATTTTTATATCATGGCTTTATAAATAACATCCCTTTAGAAGTTGAAGAGGCTGCTATAATAGATGGCTGTAATAGATGGCAATTATATCATAAGATAGTATTCCCTCTTTTAAAGCCAATTACAGTAACTGTTATGGTTCTAAATGGTATATGGATATGGAATGATTTTTTGCTACCATTTCTTACTATAAACGGAAAAATAAATACTATTCCTCTTGCCATGAACAATTTCTTTGGTGCTTTTTCTAAACAATGGGAACTTGCTATGGCAGCTTTAATTTTAGCAGTAATTCCAATTATTATTTTCTACTTCTTTGTTCAAAAATATATAATTAAAGGAATAGTACAAGGATCAATTAAATAACTAAATTTTATTCCTATAGCAGATATTATAGTTTATAATCAAGTGTGTACTATAAAAACTGTAAAGGAGATTTTATGAAAGACGTTTTTACTTATTATATTATTTTTATTAATTTAATTTCTTTTTTAACCATTTATATTGATAAGAAAAAAGCAATAAAGAAAAAATGGCGAATAAAAGAATCCACATTAATTTTTCTTTCAATAATTGGCGGAAGTTTAGGTACTTATATAAGTATGTATACTTTCAAACATAAAATTAGACATTTAAAATTTAATCTAGGTATCCCTATAATAATACTCTTTCAACTTTCCATATACTTCTTATTAAAAAAATAGAATGGTACTTCTTACTATCCATTCTATTTTTTAAATTATATTAATTTATTTTTAATTTAATCAATTCTTAAATTTATAAAGTATTTAAATATATATATTTAAAATCGCTTATTTGAATATCCCAATTTTTAAAGTTTATAATATCACTACTTAAATTATTTATTTTTTTTATGATAAAATAATTTATAGGTGTACTATTTTCAAAGCCTAATTCTTCTAGTATTATATGTTCTCTGTTATAAACTGAACAACAAATATTTATAGATTTTATATTTTCCTCAGCAACATCTTTAAATATTTTACATAATAATATCTTATTATATTGTTTATCTACTGAATTTAATTCTACTATTTCTATCTTATCGTTATATTTAGTCATTATAAGTGAAGCTAAGACAACTTTATTTCGGCTTATAACATAATTTTTGTATTCATATATTTTATTTTTCTTAAACATCCATTTTAAATAATTTAAATCTTTATAAACTTTTATTTTGCTATCCTTTTTATTTATTAATAGCGAATAGTCAAAAGTAAAATCATTATCTATATCTATTTTTTGAATATCACACCTATTTATATGATATATATCTTTATCCTTCACCACTAACTTTAAAGTTGGTATTTCATATATATTTTCAAATCCAAACTTCTTAACTAAATTATGATGATTTACTTCATCAGGAAACCCCAATATAAAATCATATTTTTTTCTTTTCAACTCCTCATAGACTTTTATTCCAATTTTAGTAGATAACCCTTTATTTTTAAACTCTGATTTAATAAGTAAAGGCATAGATATTCCTGATCTTATAATTTCATTATTTATCACTATATTTATAGGTATCACTGAATAGCACCCAATAATTTTATCATCTTCTGTTGCTAAGCAAAAAATGAAATCATCTATAGGATTATTTAAATATATCCACGAAAAATATTCTTCACTTATTTCTTTGTTAAAACAAACTTTATATAAGTCTTTTAACTCCTTAATTATTTTATTAAAATTTTGCTTATTTATAAACTCTAATTTCATTATTACACCTACTAATTTCCTTTTACTAAAATATATGAGTTAAAAATTAGTTAGGTTCTATTAAAAATCTAGCATATGAAACTTTTCTTATTTTATTAAATATCTTTTTTATCATATATATTTGAAGTAATAAAATATGATGCTAAAATTAATGTAAATATACAAAGGACAACTAATACTTTTACTACCAATATATCAAAATCTATATTAGGTAAATATTTCATTAATTCTGTTGAAAACACCATTGGAAAAACTGCTAAAAATACAATTGCTATTCTACCCTTCTCAAATCCTAGTATTAATTCGAATGGAATCAATAGAGCCATCATGAAAACACCTATACCCATCATTATATAAACCAATGTCCTTAATGGCCCAATTTCATTTATTGTAACTATATTTAAGGAAATTAAGCCTGTGTATAGAACTGATGATATTATGGTAGCTATCATTGTATTAATAGCTACAAATATATATCTTGATAATATATACTCTTTTGGCTTTACTGGTAAAGAATATATTAAATAATTCACTTTACTTTTTTCCTCATAAAATGCAGTACTATAACATGTAGCCATTATAAAAAGCGCACCACTAAAAGTTATCATTTGGGGATTTACAGCACCTAAAAATATTCCCATAAAAATTATTAAAGCCATATATTTCTTTAGTGACAATACTGTTTGAAATTGCAAAAATAATAAATTTAATATTTTTCTCATTTTAGTCCCTCCTAGTATAATAAAGCATAATATCTTCTAAAGTTGGTTTTTCATAAATAACTTCATTTCCAAATATCTCAAAAGCTTCTTTTTTGTTTGATGTTAAACCTTCAAATCCAAACCCATTAGCTTTAATAGAAATAAGATATTTTCTTGTTTCATTATCTAAAAGCTCTTTCTTTCCTTTTATTATAGAGTGCTTTTCTAAAATTTCGTCTTTTTCTCCGTATAATATAACCTTCCCTTTATATATAAATACAATATAATCTGCACATTTCTCTAAATCACTAGTTACATGCGTTGAATAAAATATTGTAAGATTTTCCTTCTCCATCTCTTCTTGTAGTAATTCTAAAAATTCACTTCTTACAATTGGATCTAAGCTAGCTGTCGGCTCATCCATTATTATAATTTTAGGTTTTATAGATAATGCCATTGTTAATTCAAATTGTTTCTTTTGTCCTTTAGATAGTTTTCCATAAACTAAAGTTTCGTTTATATTGAATTTATTAATTAATCTATTATATAAATTTTCATCCCAATTAGTATAAAATCTAGATACAGAAGTCTTTATATTTTTTAATTTACTTTCTTCTAAAAAACCACATACATCACCAACGAAACCTATTGCTTCTTTCACTTTATGATTATCAGAAATATTTTCTCCTAGAACTAATATTTCTCCTTTATCATATTTAATCATATTCATTATAGATTTTATAGTAGTTGTCTTACCTGAACCATTTGGCCCAATAAAGCCTGTTATAAAACCTTCTTTTACTTTTAATTCCTCTATATTTAATTTGAAATTCTTATATTCTTTTTTTAAATTTTTAATTTCAATTGCTTCCACCATTATACCTCCTCGTATAAACTCTTAAATATTTCTAATGCTTCCTCTAACGTTAATCCAATAGCTTTTGCAGAAATTATTGCTTCTTCTAATTTATTTTCAATTTCAAACATAGCTACTTCTTTAAGTCGTTCATTATTTGCCTCTGCTACAAAAGTACCTTTTCCTACAGCAGTTTTAATAAATCCTTCTTTTTCAAGTTCTTCATAAGCTCTTTTAGTAGTAATTATACTTACTTTTAATTCCTTAGCTAATGTTCTTATTGAAGGTAGTGCTTCTCCAGGCTTTAAAGTTAAGTTAATAATTTGAGTCTTTATTTGACTTTCAATTTGTTCATATAAAGGAACTTGTGAGGAATTGCTAATTAATATATTCAAATTCTCACCTCCAAGTGTGCATGTAGTGTGTATATAGTCTATATACATATAATATCTCATATACACTTTGATGTCAATATCTTCTAAAAATTTAAAATAAAAAACTGATTTGCTTAGCAAATCAGTTTTTTATTCTTCCATATTCTTATGACCTTTAATTACTTTTATTTTATATTTATTGAAATACCTAGCTCTTGTAATTGCTTTTCATCTGCTATGTTAGGTGCTTCACTTAAATAACAATAAGCATTTTGATTTTTAGGGAATGCAATAACATCTTTTATATTTTCTGTTCCAGCTAAGAACATTACCATTCTATCAAGTCCAAAAGCTAAACCTCCATGTGGTGGTGGGCCAAATTTAAATGCATCTATTAAGAAACCGAATCTTTCTTGCGCTGATTCTTCTGTAAATCCTAATGCTTTGAACATTCTTTGTTGAAGCTTTGAATCATGTATTCTTATAGATCCTCCACCTAATTCTTCACCATTTAAAACTAAATCATATGCCTTTGATCTTACTTCTCCTGGATTTGTTTCTAACATATTTAAATCCTCATCCATAGGTGATGTAAATGGATGATGCGCTGCATGATATCTTTCTTCTTCTTCATCATATTCAAATAATGGGAATTCTGTAATCCAAGTAAAATTAAATTTATTCTTATCTTTTATTAAGTCAAATTGCTTAGCAAGCTCTAATCTTAATGCTCCTAAACTTTGGAATACCACTGAATTCTTATCAGCAACTATAAATATAGCATCTCCAACTTCTGCTCCCATAGTTTTAACTATTGAGTTTGTAACATCGTCAGTTAAGAACTTAGAAATAGAAGACTTAACTCCATCTTCTTTTAATTGGATCCACGCAAGACCTTTAGCCTTATATGTCTTAACAAATTCACTTAACTTATCTATTGGCTTTCTTCCAAGCTCTGCTCCACCTTTTAAGCAAAGTGCTCTTACTGATCCGCCAACTTCTATTGCTGATTTAAACACTACAAAATCCATATCCTTTACATCTTCTGTAATATCAGTAATTTCCATTCCAAATCTTAAATCTGGTTTATCTGAACCGTATTTTTCCATAGCATCTTTAAATGTCATTCTTTTTATTGGTAACTTAACATCAACTCCTGCTACTTCCTTAAATACATGAGCTATTAAACCTTCATTCATTTTAATAACATCTTCTTGTTCAACAAAACTCATTTCTAAATCAATCTGAGTAAATTCTGGCTGTCTATTTGCTCTTAAATCTTCATCTCTAAAACATTTAACTATTTGATAATATCTATCAAATCCAGAAACCATTAATAGTTGTTTAAAAATTTGTGGTGATTGTGGAAGGGCATAGAACATTCCAGGATAATTTCTAGAAGGTACAAGATAATCTCTAGCTCCTTCTGGTGTACTCTTTGTAAGCATTGGAGTTTCTACTTCTAAGAAGTTGTTTTCATCCAAGTAGTCACGAACTGATTTAGAAATTCTATTTCTAATCATGAATATTCTTTGCATATCTGGTCTTCTAAGATCTAAATATCTATATTTTAATCTTATACTTTCAGCAGCATCTAATCCTTCTTTTATATATATTGGAGGTGTATCTGACTCTGAAAGAATTTTTAGACTCTCACATTTAAGCTCTACTAATCCTGTTGGCATATTATGATTAGGAGCTTCTCTTAAAACTACTTCACCAGTAACTGCTATACAATATTCAGGTCTAACATCTTTAGCTTTTTCAAAAGCCTCAGCATTTATTGCTTCACCAAATACTATTTGCATTATTCCTGTTCTATCTCTAAGGTCAATAAATTGTAGACCTCCTAATTTTCTATTTCTTTGCACCCAACCCATTAATGTGATTTTTTGTGATACGTTATTTTCTCTAACTTCTCCACACATTAGGGTTCTTTTTAAGCCACCTAAAGCTTCACCCATTTTTTCTTCCTCCTAACTATTTTACAAGTTTTGCTATTTCTTCTATATTATCTAAACTCACTTCAAATTGCTCACCATCACTCATTCTTTTAAGCTTTAGTGTCTTATTTTGAAGCTCGTCATCACCTAAAATTGTAGTAAAGGCTGAACCTATCTTATTTGCATATTTCATTTCTGCCTTTATACTTCTTCCCATATGATTTATTTCTGTCTTTATACCAATAGCTCTAAGTTTATTAGCTAATACAAAAGCACTTGTCTTAGCTGCTTCCCCTCTAGCACCTATATAAAGATCAACTAATCCTTCATTTGGAATTTCTATACCTTCTTTTTCTAAAGTCATTATAAGTCTTTCTAAACCTAATCCAAATCCTACAGCTGGCATTTCTGGTCCACCAATTTCTTCTATAAGCTTATCGTATCTTCCGCCGCCACAAACTGTAAAATCATCATTTAATATTTCAAATATAGTCTTTGTATAATAATCTAATCCTCTAACTATACCTGGATCTACTTTATATTGTATTTTTAAAGCATCTAAATAATTTTTAACTTCAGTAAAGTGAGAATCACACTCTTCACATATATAATCTAATATAATTGGAGCATGCTTAGTTATTTCATTACAACTTTTTTCTTTGCAATCAAGAATTCTCATTGGATTTTTTTCAAATCTAGTTTTACAAATTCCACAAAGATTATCATAATTTTCTTCAAGATATCTTTTAAGTGCTTCATTATATTTAGGTCTACATTTAGGACATCCTAAGTTGTTTATATTTAAACTTAAACTTTTAAGCCCTAATTTTTTTAATGATTCCATAGCTAATGAAATTACTTCAGCATCAATTGAAGCTTCTTTTGAACCAAAAACTTCAACTCCATATTGATGGAATTGTCTAAGTCTTCCTTTTTGAACATTTTCATATCTGAAACAAGGTATTATGTAGTATAACTTTGTTGGCTGAGCTTCATTAAATAATCTATTTTCTATGAAAGCTCTTACTGTTGGTGCTGTACCTTCTGGTTTTAAAGTAATACTTCTATCACCTTTATCATTGAAAGTATACATTTCTTTTTGCACTATATCAGTTGTTTCTCCAACACCTCTTAAAAATAATTCTGTATGTTCAAACATTGGGGTTCTTATTTCTCTTACCCCATATGATTTTGAAACATCTCTTAAAACCCCCTCTACATAATGCCATTTATATGCATCTTGAGGTAGCATATCCTTCGTACCCTTAGGTGCTTGGATTTCCATAAAATATCTCCTCCTATTTAAGGTAAAGTTCATCTAAAAGTTTTATCTTTTCCTCTACCATTTCCTTAATTCTACTTGTGTACTCTCTAATATCTTTAACATTTCCAAATCTTTCAATTCTATTTTCTTCTAGAAAGACTACTTTTGATACGGCATCTGCCCCTAAAGCTATTATGGTTTGCTTATCTTCTATCATTTGTATGTTATATAAGCATTCTTTGCCTTCTTTAGAATAGCCTAAATTCTCCATATTGCCAACCATATTTTTTTGTCTATACATATAATACGGCTCTATATTTAAACTTTTAGCTAACTTTCTACTTATTTCATACATTGATGAAAGTTCATCTTGCTTCTTTATTTGTATACCTTTCTTTAAAATGAAATTTTCATAAAGAATAGATGCTCTTTTTAAAGATAATCCATGGACAGTTAAACTATCTGGTCTTAGTTTTAAGATTTCATTTGCAGTATATTCTGCTTCTTTTATCCCTTCACCAGGTAATCCTATTATCATATCCATATTTATATCATCAAAGCCTAAATTTCTAGCTAAATTAAATTTATCTATAACATCTTTTGATGTATGTCCTCTACCAATCATTTTTAATGTGTCATCATTCATTGTTTGAGGATTAATACTTATTCTAGTAGTGTTATATTTTTTCATAATTTGAAGCTTTTCTAAAGTTATACTATCTGGTCTTCCACATTCTACAGTAAACTCAAGTATGTCTTTATCTAATACGAAAGCATTATAAATTTCTTTCATAATATCTTCAAACTCTTCATTATTTACTGCTGTTGGAGTCCCCCCGCCAAAATAAACACTTTCTATTTTTAGATTTCTCTCATTAACATACTTTTTCATTTCTCTTATTTCGTATGCTAACGCTTCTAAATAAGGATTAACTAATTTTTTATTACTACCTATAGGATTAGCTGTAAATGAACAATAAAAACATCTTGTTGGACAAAATGCCATTCCAATATAAATTGCAATACTCTTTTCATCTTTATTCACAAGCTCCTGTTCCTTTTTAGCTACTTTTATGCAAAGCTTAGCTTTTTCTTCAGAAGCTAAATGTTTCTTTGCAAATAAATCTATTATTTCGTCTTCACTTTTTCCTTCTTCTAAATACTTTAAAGCTATTTTGGAAGGTCTTATTCCTACAAGTATTCCCCACGGATAATAATCGCACGTTATTTCTTTTAATGAAGAGAAAATTAATCTCTTAATATCTTCTTTTATATTTTCTGAAACTTTATATTCTCTATAAAATTCATTAAATGAAAATGATATTTTATCTTCTTCTATATTTATTATATAGTTACCATCTTCTTCAAACTTAATTTCGTCAAGTGCATAATATATATTAAACATTTGATATACGTCATATCTATACTTTAAATTATTTAACTTAATCTTTAATTCCATTTATTCTCCTCTTATGCTAGGAAGGGATTTCTCATCCTTTCAAATATAATAGTAGATTTTGGTCCATGTCCTGGGTAAACTTCTACGTCATTATCAAGTACCATAAGCTTAGTTTCTATACTTTCTATAAGCTCATTATAACTGCCACCTAAGAAGTCTGTTCTACCTATTGAACCATTGAATAAAGTGTCTCCAGTAAATACTTTATTCTCTACTAAGTAGCAAGTTCCACCTTTTGTGTGTCCTGGTGTGAATAGTGCTTTAAATGCTAATTCTCCAACTTTTATTTCATCACCTTCATTTATATATTTATATATCTTTGGTAATCTACCAAAAATCCCTGAAGAATCCATCTCCATATACTCTTCGTCTGCTTTATTAAGATAAACATCTACTTTATATTTATCTTTTAATTCTTCTACAGCTCCATTGTGATCAAAATGACAATGAGTTAAAAGAATAACTCCTATTTCAACTCCTAAAGTTTCAATTTCTTTAATTAAATAACTTGCTTCTGCACCTGGGTCTATTACGGCTGCTTTATTTGTTTTTTCATCTATAACTAAATAACAATTTGTTTGCAATGATCCAAGCGGATATGTTTTTACTATCATAGTTATCCTCCTTTTAAAAGTTCTTCTTGCTATCTAACATCAAAGTCACAGGTCCATCATTTTGAATATCTACTTTCATATGGGCACCAAATTCACCAGTTTCAACTTTCAAATTTGATTCTCTTAATAATTCAACAAACCTTTTATATAAAACTTTTGCTTTTTCTCCACCTTCTGCTTCCATGAAATTGGGTCTTCTACCTTTTCTACAATCCCCATAAAGGGTAAATTGAGAAATTACTAAAATTTCACCTTTTACATCCAAAAGTGATAAGTTCATTTTATCAGCTTCATCTTCAAATATTCTTAAGTTAATTACTTTTTCTTTAATATATAGTAAATCCTCTTCAGTATCTTCCTTGGATATACCTATTAGTATATTAAGTCCCTTATTAATTGACCCAATTATCTTTTCATCAACTATAACTTTAGATGATGCTACTCTCTGAACCACTGCTCTCATATACTTACCTCTCTAGTTATTCATTCTATATACATCCATTACACCTTTTAGTCTTCTTATTTTTCTCATAAGCTCTTTTAGCTGCTCAATAGAATCTATTTTTACCTTTATATTTATTACAGCTATATTCCCTTTTGATGATTTTGCATTTAATGCATTAAGAGGTAATTTAGCTTCAGTTATTATTGTCATTATATCTGATAATATACCTATTCTATCTTCTGCTCTAACTTGCATTTCAGCTACATATGCAGTTCCTTTTGAAGCTCCCCATGAAACTTCTACAACTTTTCCATCATCATAGTCTATTAATGCTTTTAAGTTACTACAATCAGTTCTATGAACTGAAATACCTCTTCCTTTTGTTATATATCCAAGTATCTCATCTCCTGGAACAGGGTTACAGCACTTTGCAAATCTAACCATAAGGTTATTTACACCCTTAACTGTTACTCCATAATCATTTGAAGTTGATTTTCTGTTATTGTTTGATTTCTCAGCCTTAGTTATATGATCATCAATTGATTTATTTACAGTTTCTATACTTTGCTTTTCAACTATATTTTCTTCTTTTAATTTAGATATATAAGATGATGCTGCGATTTGACCTACTCCTATTGCAGCATATAAGTCTTCCATGCTATGAATATTATATCTTTTAACTAATTTATCATATGCTTCTCCTTTTGCAATTTCCGAATAAATTACTCCTTGTTTCTTTAGTTCTTTTTCAAAGATTTCTTTTCCTTTATCTATATTTTCTTCCTTTTTAATTTTCTTAAACCATTGTCTTATTTTACTTTTAGCCTGATTACTCTTTGCCATGCTTAACCAATCCATATTAGGACCTTTAGCATTTTTAGATGTTAATACTTCTACAATTTCACCAGTTTTTAAGCTATAATCAAGTGGTACTATTTTTCCGTTGACTTTTGCCCCAACACATCTATTTCCTATATCTGTATGTATTCTATAAGCAAAATCTATTGGAGTTGCTTTACTTGGTAGATTTATTACAACTCCCTTAGGGGTAAATACAAATATTTCATCTGTAAATAAATCTATCTTAAATCCTTCTATAAATTCTTCAGCATCGGAAGTTTCTTTTTGCCATTCAAGCATATCTCTAAGCCAAGCAAGTTTATTTTCAAAGGACTTTTCTTTATCTTCCTGCGTATCCCCTTCCTTGTATTTCCAATGCGCTGCTATACCATATTCCGCAGTTTTATGCATCTCAAAGGTTCTAATTTGTATTTCAAAAGTTTTACCTTGAGGTCCTATCACGGTAGTATGTAGTGATTGATACATATTAGGTTTAGGCATGGCTATATAGTCTTTAAACCTTCCTGGAATAGGTTTATATATTGTATGAACTATCCCAAGTACTCCATAACAATCTTTAACTGTGTTTACTAAAATTCTTATTGCTGTTAAATCAAATATTTGTTCTATACTTTTATTTTTATTAACCATTTTTTTATATATACTATAAAAATGTTTTGGCCTTCCGTCTATATCAGAATCTATTTCAGATTCCTCTAATTTATTATGTAAATCTTCTATTATTTCCGAAATATAAGTTTCTCTTTCTACTCTTTTTTCTGCTATTTGCTTTACTAAATCATAATATTCTTCTTCATGTAGATATCTAAAAGCTAAATCTTCAAGTTCCCACTTAATCTTGGATATACCTAACCTATGAGCAAGTGGAGCGTAAATATCTAAAGTTTCTTTTGCCTTTTGTTTTTGTTTTTCCTTTGGCATGTATTTTAAAGTTCTAAGGTTATGTAGTCTGTCAGCTAGCTTTATAATTATTACCCTAATATCTTTTGCCATAGCTAAAAGCATTTTTCTAACATTATCAGCTTGCTGCTCTTCTTTTGTCTTATATTCTATTTTACCAAGCTTTGTAACTCCTTGAACCAAGTATGCAATTTCTTCATTAAAAATATTTTTTATATCATCATATGTATAATCCGTATCTTCTATAACGTCATGCAAGAGCCCTGCTACTATTGTACTTGTATCCATACCCATCTCAGCTAATATTTCAGCTACATCTATAGGATGAGTTATATACGGCTCACCTGATTCTCTTTTTTGGTTTTTATGAGCATCACATGCTAAATCATGTGCTTTTTTTACTATGTCTGTATCTATGTTATTACAATTTTCATTTATTTTTTGTAATAGGCTTTCATACATATGGGTAATCTCCTTCGATTAAGTCTAAAATAATTGGCTGGTTTTAACAACCAGCCATTTTCTTTTATTATATAATATTTAATTTCATATTTCAACAATATTAGAACTCATAATCAACTAATGACATAACTTCATATTTTTCAAGTTTATCTCTTCCTCTTAAACCTGTAAGTTCAATAGCAAAATCTAAACATATTACTTCTCCACCAGCCATTTCTACAAGTTTTGCTACTGCATCAATAGTACCACCTGTAGCTAACAAATCATCAACTATAGCAACTCTTTGTCCTTTTTTTATAGCATCTTTGTGTATTTGTAATGTATCACTACCATATTCTAAATCATAAGTTATTGATACTGTTTCTCCTGGTAATTTCCCTGGTTTTCTTACTGGAACAAATCCTATCCCCATAGCATATGCAACAGGTACTCCATAAATAAATCCTCTTGCTTCTGGTCCAACTATTAAATCGATATTCTTATCTTTTAAATGCTCCACCATTTTATCAATTGAGTACTTTAATGCCTCGCCATCTCCAATAACAGTTGTTATATCTTTAAAGCTTATTCCTTCCTTTGGGAAATTTTCAATTACTCTTATTCTTTCTTTTAGATCCATGATAAATCCTCCATTACTAAAATTATAAACTATACAAATATTATACTACAGTATTTATTAAATTAATTATATAGTTATCCTAGATTTATTTAAATATTTAGTTATTTGTTCTGCTCTATCTTTTTTATTGGTGGTTAAAAGTTCTATAATTATACGTGCATTATCCATCATTCTAACTACATTTATTGTAGGAGTAATAACTTCTATTATTTTTAATATGCACTCCTCATCCATTTCCACTATATTATAGTGATCCATAACCGCTCTTAATCCATAATTATTAGTATTAATTAAAAATTTTCTACCTTCTTTTAAAATCACACCATTTTCACCTTTTAAGGGTACTTCTGCCCATTGTTCGCCTATAAGTATTAAATCTAAATACTTATTTATACTTTTTATGTTATAGTATATTGCAATTGCTTGCATCAATTTAAAGGTCAAACCACTAATAGATAAATTTTTATACCTATACTGGCAACCTTTTTGATTTGGATTTATGTATATGTAATTTCTTTCAACGTTAACTTCTTTATTTTCCAAAACTATCAAATCTATCCCAAGATCCCTACAAAGCTTTTCTTCCTTTTCTGAGCTTAAATCTATACCTAATGTTATTAAAAGCTGCCCTCCTAGAAAACTGACATTATCAATTATATCTTCTGAGGTAATTCCTAAACTAGAATCTTCGTCATGAATTATATATTCTATATCTGCATTTAAATATTTTAATACTAAACTTAAAGATGCTATAGCACATAATCCATCTACATTAGGTATTCCATAAATAACTATCTTCTTTCTATTATTTATAGCCTCTACCATATGCTCAATAGCTTTATTCATATTTTTAAGTATAAAGGGATTATATCCAGTAATATAATTTGGACTATAAATACTCTCCCAAAACTTACGCATTATAAACTCCTCCATAAAACTTAAGAAAACACATATATTATAATGTAAAATCTCCAATATTACAAATGTTTTCTAAGAAAAAAATAATAAACCTCCAAAATATTTCGGAGGTTTAACTTTTTGTTATCTTTATAAAGATTAAGCTATTTCCGCTTTACTTTTTTTAACTTTCTTGTCTTTTAACATAACCCATACTGGTGAAGCTATAAATATAGAAGAATAGGCGCCTGCAGCTATTCCTATAATTAATGGGAATGAAAATTCTCTAACTGTTGGTACAAAAATATTTACAGCTATTATTGTTATTAAAGTAGTCAATGTTGTATTTATTGATCTAGACATAGTTTGAGTTATACTTTTATTAGCTACTTCTGTAGATGACACCCTTCTCATATTCTTTAAGTTTTCTCTAATTCTATCAAATATTACTATAGTATCATTTATAGAATATCCTACAATCGTTAATATTGCTGCAATAAATGGTGTATTAACTGGTATATCAAATATAGCATAAACACTAATTGTTATTAATACATCATGTAACAATGCTATTACTGAAGCTATTCCATAATTCATTTCAAATCTAAATGCTATGTACACAAGCATAGCCACACAAGCAACCAGTAAAGCAACTATAGAATTTTTAGTAAGCTCTTTTCCTACAGAAGCTCCTATTTCATCTTGTGATATTAAGGCACTATCTTCTAAAGTATATTTTTCTTGCAGTGCTTTAAAAACTTCTGAGACTTTAGTACTATCTAAATCTTTTGCCTTTATTTCATATTGTGTATTATCAATTTCATTAGTTACTGCATCTGGAACTATATCTTTAACTATTTCATCTGCTTCTGGCTTATTAAAATTTTCTCCTAATTCAACTACAACATTAGTTCCGCCTCTAAAATCTATACCAAAGTTAAGCCCTCTTACAATAATAAATCCTAATCCTACAACTATAATTATTGTAGATAAGGTGAACCAAAGCTTAGTTTTTTCTATAACTTTAAGCATTTTCAGCCCCCCTCTTTACTCTAAATTGTCCTAGACTTTTTAAAAGCCCCATATCAACAGCTAAATTTATTAATATTTTTGTTACTATTAGCGCTGTAAATAAACTTAAAATTATTCCTATCATAAGTGTTACAGCAAACCCTTTTACTGCTCCTGAGCCTATAAAATATAATATAAGTGCTGCAATAAATGTTGTTGAATTTGAGTCTACAATTGATGACATTGCATTTTCAAAACCTTTTTTTATTGCACTTTTAATTGGAATACCAATTGAAAGTTCTTCTCTAATTCTTTCAAAAATTAGTACATTAGCATCTACAGCCATTCCTATAGTTAATAAAAATGCTGCAATTCCTGGCAACGTCAATGCCGCCTTCATTTCCACAAATACTATAAGTACTAAAGTTATATATAACGTTAATGCTATACTTGCAAATAATCCAGGTAATCTATAATATAAAATCATAAAAATAAACACTAAGGATATTCCTATTACTCCAGCCTTAACCGCATTAGGAAGCGCTTCTGCTCCTAACTGTGCACCTACATTTTTAACTGATACAGCCTTAACTGTAACTGGTAAAGCTCCTGAGCTTATTATCCCTGATAGCTTAGTTGCTTCTTCCATTGATGACATACCATTAATCACAGCTTTTCCATCTGTAATTGCATTTTGAACTACTGGTTGTGAAACTACTTCATCATCCATTGATATACTTATAGTTTTTCCTATATTATTAGCCGTTGCTTCCGCAAACTTTGTTTGCCCTTCCTCATTAAGCTCTAATGATACTACTGGACTTGATGTACTATCTAGTACAGCTGTTGCTTCCTTAACGTCTTTTCCTGTTAAAACAATATTTCCTTCGGAGTCTTTAAATTCTAAGTTACCAGTTTTACTTAATCCATCAACTATTTCACTTGAATTATATGCTCCTGGTATATCCACCCTTATTCTTTTTTCTCCTTCTTCTGTAACAACTGTTTCTGATACTCCAATTTTATTAACTCTTAATTCTAATAATTGCTTAGTTCTTTGACGAACATCTGATGGCACATCGTCTTCTTGTATTTCCATCAGGACTGAAACTCCACCTTGAAGATCTAAACCTTTAGTTATAGCTTCACCAATGGACTTAATCTCCCACCCTGCTATTTTAAACCCTTTAAAACCTGTAAATGCTAATGAGAAAATAGCAATGACACAGAGTATAAACAATATTGAACTTTTACTCTTACTTTTGCTTCTCGCTTTCATGTTCTTCCCCCTCTGGTACGTTTTCATTTAAATTATATTACTTATGTTAAGTAATATCAACTACTTTTTAAGAATCTTGTATATTATTACCAATACAAGACCTTGTTTTTATAATATTTTTAATTTTAACTTATTTTATGATTAATTAAATTCATTATACATAAATTACAAGTGGCTTTATTCAATTGATAATTAAGTTTTATTAGTTTTATATTAGTAAATCTTATTAAAAATTAATAAAGAAAAATGAAAAAATAAAAGAATTAAAAAACATCAACTCTTTCACTTTTTCACTTTTCATTACTTTGATTCATAAAATCTCATTTATAGATTTACTCCAAGCATTCCTGACAGTAATCCTATAAAAACACATAAAGTAAATTTAATAAAGTCATACATTCCTAATGTTGGTTCTGCACCGAATATAATTCCTATTATATATAGAGCTATGTAAAAAATACATCCTACTGCTAAACCAACTACCCATCCTTTATTCCCATGGGCTTTTACTGCAACTATAGAACCTACTACTAAAGCTAAGCACGATATGACTACATAAATTACATTAAATATACCTTCTCTTAATGTAATTCTATTCATAAATAGAGAAAATATAGCTGTTACCAAGAATGTAATCATAAGTGCCCAAATAACTCCCTTTAGCACATTTTTAAAATAATTTGTCCAATCCATAAAAATTTCACCCCCTACTACTCATTTTATGAGGTATTAGGGGGCTTTATTCTTATTCTGTTTCTTTATTTATTTTTGTTGCTATACCATTTTTTGTTACTTTTAATTTAGTTCTTTCAGCACTAGTTTCTAAAATAACATAGTTTTCTTCAACTATTATTATTTTTCCCATAATTCCACCTCTAGTTACTATTTCATCATTTTTTTCTAGAGATGATATCATTTCATTATATTTTTTATTTCTCTTTTTCTCTGGCAATATTAATAAAAAATACATAATACCAAACATTAATGCGAAAGGCAATACAATTGATAATATTTGCATACAGTCCTCATTCCCTTCATAAAATAACTATTAATTCATAATAAAAACTATATATCATTTATATTCTACTGTCAATTATGTTAACATACATTTAATTATTTATGCTTTTCCATTCCATTCTTTTAATTTTTCATCTTTAAATTCCTTAAAGTATCCTCCATCAATTGCAGATCTAATATCTTCCATAAGTTTATTATAGAAATAAAGATTATGTAGAACACAAAGTCGCATAGCAAGCATTTCTTTAGCCTTAAATAGATGTCTTATATAAGCCCTCGTATAACTTCTACAAGCAGGACATTGACAGCCTTCATCTATTGGTCTTGTATCTAATTCAAATTTTGCGTTCATTAAGTTTATTTTACCTTCTTTTGTAAAAACATGACCATGTCTACCATTTCTTGCCGGAAGAACACAATCAAAGAAATCTACGCCTCTGTCGACAGCTTCTAATATATTACTTGGAGTTCCAACTCCCATTAAGTATATAGGCTTATCCTCTGGTAAGTATGGTACAACAGCATCTATTATTCTATACATTTCTTCATGTGTTTCTCCAACAGCCAAACCGCCTATTGCATATCCATCTAAATCCATTTTTGTTATAGTCTTTGCATGTTCAATTCTTATATCCTCGTAACATCCACCTTGATTGATTCCAAATAACATCTGTTCTTTGTTTATAGTTTCCGGAAGTGAATTTAATCTATCCATTTCCTTTTTACATCTTTCAAGCCATCTTGTTGTTCTTGCTACTGATTTTTCTACATAGTCTCTTGTAGATGGGTTTGGAATACACTCATCAAAAGCCATAGCTATAGTTGAAGCTAAATTACTTTGAATTTGCATTGATTCTTCTGGTCCCATAAATATCTTTTTACCATCTATATGTGATGAGAAATACACTCCTTCTTCTTTTATCTTTCTCATTCCTGATAGTGAAAAGACTTGAAAACCACCTGAATCTGTAAGTATTGGTCTATCCCAATTCATAAAATTATGTAATCCTCCAAGACTTGCTACAACCTTATCAGATGGTCTTAAATGTAAATGATATGTATTAGATAGCTCTACTTGACATCCTATTTCTTTTAAATCCATTGTTGATACAGCACCTTTTATAACCGCTAAAGTACCAACGTTCATAAATACAGGAGTCTCTATAGTTCCATGAGGAGTTTCAAATCTTCCTCTTCTTGCTTCCCCATCCTTTTTTAGTAAAGTATATCTTTTCTTACTCAAAATTTCACTTCCTCTTTTCGTTTACTCTTTTATTAACATAGAATCTCCAAAGGAGAAAAATCTATAATTTTCTTTAACAGCCTCATTATATGCATTCATAACATTTTCCTTACCTGCTAAAGCTGAAACTAACATTATTAAAGTAGATTCAGGTAAATGAAAATTAGTTATTAACTCATCAATAACTTTATATTTATATCCCGGATAGATAAAAATATCTGTCCAGCCACTTTGCTCTCTTACAAAACCATTTTCATCTCCAATTGTTTCTAAGGTTCTTGTAGAAGTAGTTCCTACAGCTATTATCTTATTCCCATTTTTTTTAGTTTTGTTTATAATATCTGCATTTTCTCTATCTAACACGTAGTATTCTGAATGCATTATATGTTCATTTATATCTTCTACTTTTACAGGTCTAAATGTTCCAAGTCCAACATGAAGAGTTAAGTAAGCAATATTAACCCCTTTAGCTCTAATTTGTTGTAATAATTCTTCTGTAAAATGTAATCCTGCTGTTGGTGCTGCTGCTGATCCTTTTTCTTTTGAATATACTGTTTGATATCTTTCTTTGTCTTGAAGTTTTTCTGTAATATATGGTGGTAATGGCATTTCTCCTAATTCGTCAAGCACTTGTTCAAAAATACCGTCATAAGAAAATTCTATTATTCTATTTCCTTCCTCCACAATATCAACTACAGTACAAGTTAATTTACCTTCACCAAAAGTAAATTTTTGACCAATTTTTGCTCTTTTACCGGGCTTAGCTAAGCATTCCCATTTATCTCCTTGAATTCTTTTTAGCAATAAAAACTCTATCTTGCCACCAGTTTCTTCTTTTTCACCTATCAATCTTGCAGGCATAACTCTTGTATTATTTAAAACTAAAGTATCTCCTTCATTTAAATACTCTATTACATCATGAAAATATTTGTGCTTTATAACTCCAGTCTTTTTATCTAAAATCATTAACCTAGAAGAATCTCTCTTTTCTAATGGATGTTGTGCAATTAATTCTTCTGGTAAATAAAAATCAAAATCACTTACCTTCATTTTTCTTCTCCCAATCTATTTTATCTATGAATTAAATTATCTTTAAAATAACTTTTGTTGTTCTCCAGTTACTTTTCTTATCTTCTTGCTTCTTCCTAAATGCTCGTATGCTTTTTCTGTCGCAACTCTACCTCTTGAAGTTCTTACTATGAACCCTGTTTGCAATAAATATGGTTCATAAACATCTTCTATAGTTCCAAGCTCTTCTCCTATAAAATACGAAAGTGTTTCTATACCTACAGGACCTCCATTAAAATTATCTATTATTGCTTCTAAAATTTTATTATCAACTCTATCAAAGCCCTTATCATCTACTTCTAACAGTTCAAGCGCTGCCTTTGCTTCTTTATAACTTATAAGAGAATCTGAATAGACCTCTGCATAATCCCTGACTCTTTTTAATAATCTATTGGCTATTCTTGGAGTTCCTCTAGACCTTCTGGCAAGCTCATATGCTCCTTCTTCTGTTATATCACATTTCAATACGAAAGCAGATCTAATTATAATTTCTCTAAGTTGTTCTTCTGTATAGTATTGCATATCACATAGAACCCCAAATCTATCTCTTAGTGGAGCTGTTAACATACCTATTCTTGTAGTTGCTCCTATTAAAGTAAATTTAGGCAAATCTAATCTTATAGATTTTGCTGCCGCTCCTTTTCCTATGACAATATCAAGAACATAATCCTCCATAGCCGGATAAAGTATTTCTTCTACATTTCTATTTAATCTATGAATTTCATCTATAAATAAAACATCATTATCCTTAAGAGTAGTTAATATTGCAGCTAAATCTCCGGCTCTTTCTATCGCTGGACCTGAAGTTATCTTAAGTTCTCCATTCATTTCTTTTGCTATTATATTAGCTAGTGTAGTTTTCCCAAGTCCTGGTGGACCATAAAGCAATACATGATCTAAAGCTTCACTTCTATTTTGGGCTGCTTTTATGAATATACTTAACCTTTCCTTTACTTTATCTTGACCTATATACTCATCTAAACTTTGAGGTCTTAAACTTAAAGCATTACCATCTTCAAAGATTTCTTGTGGTGTTATTATTCTTTCCATAGCTCACCTCTATCCCATAAGAACCTTTAAACAATTTTTTATTATGTTTTCTAATGTATCTGTTCTGTCAACTTTTTTAATCGAAGCTTCTGCTTCTTTTTCTGAATAACCAAGAGCTAAAAGCGCTCCTAATGCCTCTGCTATATTACTTGCATTGGTTGGAACTAAATCTTCAAACTCTCCTGAATCTTGAATTCCACTAATCATTTCTTCTTTCTTTATTTTATCTTTAAGCTCTAGTATAATTCTTGCCGCCGTCTTCTTCCCGATTCCAGGTGCTCTACAAAGATGCTTTTCATCTCCCATCATTATTGCATATTTCAAGTTGTTTATTCTACTGATAGATAATAATGATAACGCTGCTTTTGAACCAACTCCATTTATAGAAAGAAGTAACTTAAACATTTCAAGTTCTTCCCTAGAATTAAATCCATATAATCCAATAAAATCTTCTCTTACTATTTGCTCAATATAAAGTTTAGCTTCATCGTCAACTTTAGGCATAGATGACATAGTTGCTCCTGATGTAAATATTTTGTATCCGATTCCATTATTTTCAATAATAATATAATCTTTATATATCCCTTTATATATCCCTACTATGTATTCATACATACAACCAACCCCTCCAATGCCATTTTTCTTAAAGTGTAATAATTATATTTTAACCTATATTACACTTTAACATTATCTAAAAAATAATTCAACTTATTCAATTTATTGATTAAAGTAATTAACAATATAAAATATAAGTAATACTAATTTTATCAGATATATAAAAGAGTTATCTAAAATGAATTTTAGATAACTCTTTTATATATTAATCTTTTTAAATACTAATGAATAATACCAATAAATTTATTAATTTTTATATATTTATTTTATTACCTACTCTCTCCAATAAAAAATAATGCAATTGTCCCAGGCCCTGAATGTGAACCTACTGCTGGACCTACATTATTTATAATAACTTCTTTAACCTGTACTTCATCTAAAATTAAATCCTTTAAATGTTCAGCTTCACTTAAACAATCTCCATGGCTTATAAATATTGTTTGTTCTTCTGGCTTTATAATTCGCTCTTTCAAACTTTCTTGCAAACCCTTAATTGATTTTTTCCTTCCCTTTACTTTAGATACAGGTATTAATCTTCCTTCATCATCTACATGTAATATAGGCTTTATATTTAACATAGTTCCTACTATAGCAGCAGTACTAGATACCCTTCCACCTCTTTTTAAATGATTTAAATCATCTACTGTGAACCAATGGTTAACTTTTAATTTATTATCTTCTATCCAAGCTACTACCTCGTCTTTACTTGCTCCATTTTTAAGCATACTAGCTGCATAGTAAACTACCAGCCCTAACCCCATAGATGCACATTTTGTATCTATTATAGTTATATCCGCTGAAGAAATTTCTCCTTCAACATTTTCTTTCGCTATTCTTGCACTATTTACACATCCACTTAATGCTGATGAAAAACCTATATAAATTATTGAATAGCCTTGGTTAGAATATTTCTCAAAAACCTCTGTAAATTCATATGCATTAACCTGCGATGTTGAAGGCATTTCTCCTTCTCTTATCATATCATAAAACGCTTTATACTCTATACTCTGCCCCAAATCATCTTTAATTTCCTTACCTTTTATGTTAACTCTAAGTGGCATTACTTCTATATTGTTTTCTTTCACAAAATCTATAGGTAAATCACAACAAGAATCTGTTAAAATAACTGTCTTCATAGTCATCTCCTCCAAACATATTTTATAGTTTTTAATATGCGTCTATTATACATCTATATATAAATTTTTTCCATTAACTTAATAAAGATTTAAAAATATATAAACTTATATAATAAATATATACATTATTTATCAATTTAATTCCTCTTCTTTACCTTGTCTTGAAATATTTAATAATATTCCAATTGCTGATAAATTAAAAACTAAGGATGTTCCACCATAACTTATAAGTGGCATTGGAACACCTGTTACAGGCATAGATCCAGTTACAACTGCAATATTTATTATAGCTTGTATAGAAATTACTGAAATTATTCCAATAGCAAGTAGATACCCATAATTGTCTCTTGCTTTAACTGCTATAGATGTCCCCTTTATTGCTATAAATATAAAAAGACAAATTATAAATATACATCCAATAAGCCCCAATTCTTCACCTATAATAGCAAATATAAAGTCATTATGTGGTTCAGGCATAAAAAGAGCTTTCTGCCTTGAATTTCCAAGTCCTACACCAAATAATCCACCTGAACCAAGAGCATAAAGAGATTGTATAAGTTGATAGCTATCTCCTGATGTATCTGCCCATGGATTTAAAAAGCTTGTAAGTCTTTTTAGCCTATAGCTTTCTATAAAAATCAATCCCATTCCTGCTGCTAATCCCATTGGAATAAGTGAAAGTAAATGACTTATTTTAGCTCCACCTGCTAATATCATAACAAATGCAACCATCATAACTATAGCAGTTATACTTAGGTTTTTTTCAAGTAATATTAGTAATGCAAAAACTCCTGCTATAGCTAAATAAAATATTGTTCCTTCTGCAAATTTCTTGATTTTTCCTTTTCTTTGATCTATTAATAATGCTAAATAAAGAACAACTACATATTTTGCTAGCTCAGATGGTTGAAAAGATAACGGTCCAAGTCTTATCCATCTAACAGCTCCATTTATATCTGCACCAGCAAATAAAACCACTACTAATAATCCTAATGTAATTAATACTATCCAAGGTGTCCATCTCTTATATATGTGATAATCTATGGACATTGTAACAAGCATTCCTATTATACCTACTACAGACCATGTTATTTCTTTAAAAAAATAAAAATCTGAATTATATACATCTTTTTGGTATAAAGCATAGTATGAACTTGATGAATATACCATAATTATTCCTATAACTAGCAAGACTAATATAGCACATAACAAACTATAATCAATATTTTTCATTTTTATTTTTTTTCTTCTTGAAGTTGACCGGCTTCTACTTCTCCCTTTTATACTTAACGCTCTTACTTTATCCATCTTATCTCCTACTATCTTATTATTTCAAATCTAATTTTACTTTTGTTCCTTTTTCAATTAGTTTTCCAGCAATAACATCTTGACTTTCTACTACTCCACTTCCATTGGTTTTATATGTTATTTCCAAACTATTTAAAATATTAGTTGCTTCTTCCAAAGTTTTACCTTTTAAATCTGGCATTATAAGCTTATCAATATCATTTTTATAATCATCTACATTCAAACTTATAACAGCATTTTCTTCAACTAATGAGCCTGGATATGGTTCCATATTAGTTACTTTTGAAGTATCTTTACCTATATCAATATTTAATTTACTATTTTCTAATATCTTTTTAGCTTCATTAACTGATTTCCCTCTTAGTTCAGGTACTACTACTTTATTCTTATATGAATATCTTTCAGTATAAACTTGAGAATCCATATAAGTAAATATTTCAGATAATAATGATTTTAATATTGGAGTTGTTACTGGGCCACCATAATAATTTCCTGCACTTGGATCTTCAACTTTTATAAATATAGTTACTTGTGGATTTTCCACAGGATATAGAGCAACTACAGAGGCTATATATTTATCTGCTGAGTATCCTCCTAATATAGGATCAACTTTTTGAGCTGTTCCTGTCTTTCCTCCAACTCTTCTATCTTTTCCCATAAAGGCCCCTATTTCCTGACCTTGATTTATAGTTCTTTCTAAATAATCTCTTAATGTTGCTGTTGTTGCTTCTGAAATTATACTTTTTTCTATAATTGGATTAAATTGTTCATCTATAACTTTTGTTCCATTGCTAGCTTCATGAGATATCTCTTTCATCATATGAGGTTGAATTAAGGTTCCTCCATTTGCTATTGCATTAAATGCTCTCATAAGTTGAATGCTGCTTACAGTATTAGTTTGTCCAAAAGATATAGTTGCTAAATCCATTTCACTCATATCACTTACTGATTTTATTATTCCCTCTGATTCCCCTGGAAGATCAATTTTAGTTAATTTACCAAATTCAAATTTATCTATATACTCTCTTAGTTTTGCACTACCTAATCTAGATCCTAATTCCATAAATCCTACATTACAGGAATTCTGTAATATTTGAGGAAGAGTTTGAGTCCCGTGTCCAGCTGTATTCCAGCATTTTATAGTTGTTGAACCAAACTTCACCCCTCCATCACAATAAAATGTATCATTTTCATGTGCAACTCCTTCTTCTATTGCAGCTGCCATAGTAATATTTTTAAATGTTGATCCTGGTTCAAAATTATTGCTTATAGCACTATTTCTAAACATATTTTGAAGTTTTTCAAAATCATTTTCTCCATCAAACTTTTCATATTCTTCATATGGATTATTAGGATTAAAATCTGGCTTATTTACCATAGCTAAAATTTCACCATTATTTGGATTCATAACTATTATTGAAACTTCTTTAGCTTTATTATCTTCAAATCCCTTTTCAGCAGCTTTTTCTGCCATTAATTGGATATTTTCATCTATAGTCAATGTAACATCATTACCGTTAACAGGGCTCGCATATTTTATAGTCTGGAACGGTAATTCTTTTAGCGAACCATCTACTTCTGCTATTTTATATCCTGCTAAACCTTTTAGCTGAGCGTTATACTCAAGCTCTACCCCATTTAACCCAACATTATCAGAATTTACACCACCTAATACATGGGCTAAGAAGTTATTATTTGGATAGTATCTTTTGGGATTTATTGAAATAATAACCCCATATATATCTAAAGCCTTAATTTTATCAGCAACTTCTTTTTCAATTCCAGTAATAAGAGTACTAGTTTTTACTTCAATGCCTTCTTCATTAATTGGATTTAACTTTTTATTTACCTCATCTATCGTTAATCCTGAAGCAGTAGCTAGACTTTCCACAACTTTATCTTTTGCAATTTCTTCATCTGTTATATATGTATCTATTGCTTTTAAATCTAAATCTACTCTATATACATCTATTGAAGTTGCTAGTATTGACCCACTTCTATCTTTTATATCTCCCCTATCTGCTTCTACAGTTACTTGAGAGTTCCATTGACCTTGAGCCATATGCTTATATTCTTTATTTTTATATATCATAATATAAGTTAACCGTCCTATTAAAGCTAAAAATATTATACAGATAATTATGCTGCTATATAATGCCCTTTCTCTTGAATAAATACCTTTAGTTTTACTATTTCTTCTTTTAGTAGTTTTGTCTCTATTGCTCATCTTCTTCTCCCATACAACTATTTAAATATTTTATTGATAGGTTGTCCCTTAATTATAACAAAAATAAATTCATTATGTAAATTATTCCCTTTATTTTAATTTAAATAAAAAGTAAAAGTGGATACCACCTTTACTATTTATTTTCAAACAAATCTAAATATTTTTCGTAGCCCTTTTCTTTCATTTCATTTCTAGGTATAAATTTTAATGCTGCAGAATTAATACAATATCTAAGTCCACCTAATTCTTTTGGTCCATCACAAAACACATGGCCTAAATGAGAATCTGAATTTTTACTTCTTACTTCTGTTCTCACCATACCATGGCTTTTATCTACTTTTTCTTCAATTAATTTTCTATCTATTGGTTTTGAAAAAGCTGGCCATCCGCAACCAGAATTAAATTTATCCGTTGAAATGAATAATGGTTCTAAAGAAACTATATCTACATAAATTCCTTCTTTAAAATTATCATTATATTCATTTATGAAAGGTGGCTCTGTAGCATTTTCCTGTGTAACTTTATATTGAATTTCTGTTAATTTACTTTTTAATTCTTCTTTTTTTATATTTGTCATACTACACCCTCCATTTATATTATAAAGCCATTTGAATAAAATTTCTATTTATTCTTAGTAATAAATATTCTTTTAATAACTGTTTGTGGGGGTTCTGACTTAGTCATAGCTTCATTTACTCTTGCATATACTAAGTCTCCCTTGTCAATAACTATATCTTCTTTTTTATCATTTGTTGAATTCATAACTTTTGTTTCATTATCTATTATCCCAACTACAGTTATTTTATTAACTTCCTTTCCCTTTATATAACCCTGTATAGTAACTCTTGTATTTCCATCTTCTGATTTTTGTACTTCTAATACTTCTCCTATTACAACTGGACTTTTAGCTGATATTCCTTTCTCTGGTTTTGCTCCAACTAAAATTCCTGAAAAAATAGTCAATAAACAAATTACTATTAATAATTTTTTTAACTTCATTTTAATTTCCTCCTTAGTTTATAATCACTAATAGTTTTTTTCCTCTTTAAAATAAATATTCATTCCATTTGTATTTATTTTTTTGAAACATATGGGTTATCTTTAATATAAAATCTCCACTTAAAATCCTTAGCTTCTTCTGCATAATCTATTCCTACTCTGGTGGTTTTAACTATTTCAATATTTTTGCTTTCATTATATTCTAGATATAATCCATTATTTAGATATAACTTTTTATAGTTATCTTCTCTTGTAATACTTAAAGCAGTACATAGCTTAGATGGTCCATTGGTTAAATTTCTCTTTTGTACATTTGTTAACTCATTATAACTTTTCTTAAATCTAATATTAGATAAATAATCAAAATTATCAATAGGTTCAACAGCTCTTATTAAAACTGCCTCTGGCTCATCTTTTATATTAGTTACTATATTAAAACAATGATATAACCCATAAATAAAATAAACATACGCTATTCCGCCTTCTTCGAACAAAGGTTTTGTTCTCTCTGTTTTTTTATAATTATACGCATGACAAGCTTTATCTGTAGCTCCTATATAACTTTCTGTTTCTACTATTTTAGATTTAATTTTTATACCATCAATTTCTCTAACTAAGTAATGTCCTAATATACTTTGAGCTACTTCAATAGCTCCTTGCCTATAAAATTCTTTTTCAATCATCATAATAAATCTCCAGATATCAAAATATTATAAAATTAATTATCTTTTATAACTTTATTATTTATTATACTACCATATTTATTCCCTAATTATTTCATATTTATGACTTATTTAATTTTAACTATAATAAAAAAATAGAAAAGCCCTATAAGCTTCTCTATCTCAGCTATTTTAAATTATTAAATGATTGGTTTGTTAAAGATATATCTTTATAATTTATATATACGTCAAAATTTACCGTTGAAATTTTAATGTATGGTCCTTTATTACTTTGGACATAAGGTTTAACTTTTTCTCCATTTTCCAACTTAAAATCACCTTTTTTAATAGCACCACCATCACTATATCCATTGCTCTTAAATCCTATTTCTGGAATATTATCTACAAGCTTTATTTCTTTTATATCTTCTCTTTTTAAAGTAATTCCATAGCTTCCATCTATAACTATAGCGTCCTCTTTAATTATAATATTATTGGCTTCATTGCCAAATGAAAATGTTATAATCATAATAGCAAATGTTATAAATCCTATAACTACCATTACCATTATTTCTGATTTGCTCTTTTTATTATGATCAAATTTTTGCATATATATTAAATACCCAAATACAATAATTAATAAAGTAATTATAAAAGGTAATATAGAAATTTGAAAATATTTTGAAACTATAGCTCCTATAAATATTAAAAAGGCTATTAAATAACACATTCTTCCCATATGTTTCGCTATTTTTTCGATATCCACTTTAGATTTTTCTTCTTTAGACTGCGTATTATACCCTGATATTAACCAGTAACATTTATATTTACTAATAGCTACTCCTAATACTATAAATATTATGCAAATAACAGAAATGAATATTATAGATAGCATAACAAACCTCACCCCAACCTTCTACATTTCTATTTCACCTAACTCTTTATATGGTTAATTATACGCTTTATTTATGTTGTTATCAATGTTGTTAGTCATTTTTCTTACCATTCAATTGTTAAAATATTTATTTCATCTTTTATTAATGAAACCTTGTACCCTTCTAATGCTAACCAAGCTAATAATTCTTTTTGTACCTCTTCATCATTACACATAAGTATTGCTGAAACCTTATTTATATCAGAGTTTTTAGCATAATTAATATTATCTAATATTTTTCTTTTTTTATCATTTAAAAATTCTAGATTCATAAAAACCTCCTACATATTTTAACTTATATAAAATATGTATTAGTCAAAAAGCATTATTATGTTGATTTACTTTATTTTCCAGGAAATATTTTTATAATTATCTTTAATAATTATAATTTATAGAAGAAATTGCTTATAAAATTTCTAAACTTAAAAGCTTATTACATAATAGATTTAATTTAATATCTACCTCTTTATCTTCTTAATTGTGAGATAAATCCTGTTTTATTATTCCAATTGCAACTCCTAATATATTAACTTCTTTATTTTCTAAATTAATTGGAGCATATAAGGAATTGGCTGGCATTAACTTCGGTGAATCACCATTTAAGTTTAATGTTTTTAATGTTGCCTCTCCATCTAAACTTGCAGCTACTATTTCATTGTGATTTGCTGTGCCTTGCTTTTTAATAACAACTAAGTCCCCATCACAAATATCTTTTTCCACCATAGAATCTCCTTTTACTCTTAAGATAAATATATCTTTTCCTCTTTCAAGCCAATACTTTGGTATATAAAAGTTACCTTCTATATTATCATTTATTTCTATAGGTGTTCCAGCTGCTATATTATTAAACATTGGAATATCTTCTAATTCATTTTCGTTATAACAAATATCATTTCCTTCAAATATTTCTTTTTTATTCGAAGCAGTGTCTATATTAAACTCTATAATTCCCTTGTTTTTTAAGTTAATATATCTATATTTTTCAACTGTATTTACTTGTTTTTTCTTCTCTTCTTCATATTTGATTTTGAAATTAAAGCTTTTTCCTTTTACATCAACACCTAAAGTATTTACTTTTCTTCCTTTAATCATCCAGGAATTTTCTTTATTATTGAGTTCATTATTTAACACAAAAATAAATGAAGAATGAGCCATATTTTTATAAATAGCTTTTATAAAATCTATTTCACCCTTAGTAAACTTCTCCATATCATCTAATATGATATGACTATATAGGCCACCATGATTATTTATATACAAGATAGCATATAAAACATGGTCATATTCATCCATGTATCCTTTAGCAATTAATTTATCATTATATAAATCTTTAATTTTATATATAGCCTCTCTTGTGTAAGAAGATTTTTTGATTCTTCCACCTCTACCTTTTCTATCAACTTCTAAATATTCCTTTTTAGAAAGATTACTTGCTTTAATCCATAAAATTTCTTCTAATACAAACTCAATTGTTACTTTTTGAAGAAATTTAGATTTTTTATGAAATAATAATATTTCATCCTCTAAGTCTTTCAAAATCTCTAAAGACTTTATTTTATCTATAACCTGCATAGCTAGTCCTTTTTTTCTTCTAAATGCTTTAGAATATGTATCAATAAGTTCTTCTATTGATACAATATTTACTCTATCTTTTTCTAATGAAAATAATGAATAAAAATAATTCTCACTACTTTCTTTTTTATAAAGTTCTATTGCTTCATGAGCTTTAGTGTAATTAGATGTTACAAGTAAAATCTTGTCCTCCTCATAAATGCAGTAATTATTTTCTAAATTTATTGTTTTATATATCGATGCAGTACTCTTTCCTGTACCTTCATTACCCTTTAGCATTTGATATCCTGAATTTTTATGATTTATAAATCTGTGTTGAATATTAGAAAAATCCATTACCTTCACCACCGTATCCTTCTTATGTTTTATGTACTATAATCATATATTCTATAATAGTTTATGTCAAATAATCACTATTAAAAAGTAGTGATGTTTAAGTGTATTGACTATAATTTAACATTCTTCTTGTTATATATAATATTATTTGCTATAATTTAACAAACAACTTTGGGAGGTATTTAAATGAATGATTTAAAAGTTTTAATATATTTAGATCTTTTAAAAATTAAAAATTTCTTTTTTCAAATTTTCACTAATCCAATTCTCTTTCTAAAAAAACTATTTTCAATTATTATTTTCTTTGGAGTCTGTTTTTCTTCAATTATTATTTCAATATTTAAAAATGAATCTAAAATATCTATAACATCAGAAATTCAACAAGCTTCACTTGGAATAATAGCTGTACTATCTGTTATTATTATATTATTTGTTTTAGCACATTATTTAAATGATTATGCACCAAGTAACTTTTCAATTTCAGATATTAATTATTTATTTCCTTCACCATTGAATAACAAAATAATACTTTTTTATTCTATGGCTCGTAGTGCTATAAAAGGTGTAGCTAGTTTCTTCTTAAGTATTCTTTTCATTATACTTATGCTTTTAGCTTCAACTAATTTATCATTAATAGGATTATTACCAATAGCTTTTGGTTTCTTCTTTATATTCTTATTATTTATTTCGCTATCATACTTATTTTTTGCATTGAAAGTTAAAACAGGTCTAATAAAAAAGTTTAAGATTATATCCTACATATTACAAGGTATTACATGCTTAATAGTTTTATTTTATTTATATAAACTATGGACATTTAACTTTAACTTTTTTGAATTATCTCTTTCTATTTTTGATAGTTTTCTGGTTAAGTTACCAGTAGTTTGTTCTATTATAAACTTTATATCATTACTTTTAACTGAAACAGTTACACCACCAATATTCGACATAGTGTACTTAATTGTATTAACTGTACTTAATTGTTTTTTATTTACAGCTCTAAATACTGACTACTATGAAGAAATAGCTGAAAAAGTATCTGTACAAAATGAAAGGATTAAGCAATTAAAAAATAATAAAAAAGATGTTCATTCACAAATGGAAAAGGAAATAAAAAATGTTAACTTAAATAGTAACTCTAAAGAAAGATGGGGAGTGCTATCATTATATTGGAAATCTTCTATTATTAGAAAAAGAAAACAAACTTCATTAAAGAAATATTTGTTATTCTTATTTAACATTATTATTGGCGCTATAGGGGGATATGTAACATTACAAGGAAATCAATTAATTTCAATTATCGCAATTTCAGTTGGAACAGTTTATATAGGTCTTATTTCATCTAACTTTTCTGAGTTGTCTAGAGAATTAAAAAATGTGTATATATACATTATCCCTGGAAAACCAATAAATAAAATTCTTTCTACAGTCTTAGATGAGCTTTTAGTATTACTAATTAGAATTAGTATAATGCTTATACCTTCAATTGTTTTAAATTCAGAATTCTTAATCTTAGGAATAGGATGTTATATACTAACACTAGCATTTTCTCTTGTAATAAAATTGCTTAATTTAATATTGATACTTCTTATGCCAAAAGATAATGAATCTGGCCCTGGAATGCTTGCAACCTTTGTATTAATGATAATTATAATGATTCCATTTTTAGCAACTGGAGCTACATATGGATTAACACTTAATACTTATATAGCTTTTGGAGTATTAACTGTAATAATAGGTCTTTATCTAGGTTTATTAATATTATTATGCAATAAACTATTCGATCTTATAGAGTATTAAGAATTAATAGGAGGAAAATATGTTAGAAGTAAAAAATTTGTCTAAATCATTTAAGAAAAATAAAGCAATTGATAATATATCATTTAGTTTAAATACTGGGGAAATAGCCATATTATGTGGTCCAAATGGTGCTGGTAAGACTACTACCTTAAAATGCATACTTTCTCTATTAAGAAAAGATTGCGGTGATGTTTTAATAGATGGCAAGTCAACTAAAGATAGAACTATAAGAGAAACCTTAGCATATATACCAGAAACACCTGATTTATATAATTTATTAACAGTTTGGGAACATTTTAAATTTATAGCTCTAGCTTATAAAATCAAGGATTGGACAAGCAAAGCTGAAGATTTAATGAATATTTTCAATTTATCTAATAAGAAAGATTCTCTTGCTAAAGATTTATCTAAAGGTATGAAACAAAAAGTTTCTATTATAATGGCATTAATTCATGATCCAAATATAATTTTAATTGATGAGCCATTTGTAGGGTTAGATCCAAATGGAATAAAGGAATTTAGAGATATGCTATCTAAAATAAAATCTCTTGGGAAGACTATACTGGTTAGTACTCACATATTAGCTTCAATGGAAGAAATTAGTGATACTATGATTTTAATGAAAGAAGGTAAAATAGTAGACTGTGGAAGCAAGGAATATTTAAAAGAAAAATACAACGAAATGGGCAACATAGAAGATTTATTCTTTAAAATAATTGATAATGCTTAATAATAAATATGGCTGTCCTTGAGACAGCCATATTTATTATACTTACTTTATTATAATATTTAAATTATTTTACTTGTAAAGATAATCTTTTTCTAATTTTTATCCTATCTAAAGAATAACTAAGCATTAGAAATATTATTCCACTTGCTATAGGTTGTATTAACTCCATAAAAAAAGTTGCAAGTGGTGCTATAAAATTTCCTGATATAATTCCTCCAGCCAAATAATATCCAAACCATCCTACTATTCCTGCTAAAAATACAGCACTTATATTTCTTTTGCAAATAATATTATTATCTTTAGATGTAAAAAATAATACCATAACTGGCTTAATTATTATTGTTGGTAAAACCCAAAGCATTCCTCCAGATAATGCATCTGAAAGCCCAGCCCCTATTGCTGCGGATATCATAGCATAAGGTGTGGGTAATAATACAGCTGATAAATATATAAGAATATCACCTAAATGAATATATCCCCCATTAAACCCTGTAGGAATATGCAAAAATGCTGTTATTACATATATTAATGCTGCAAAAAGTGCTGTTATTACTAAATTTCTTGTTTTAATATTTTCTTTCATTTATCAAAATCAACTCCTTTAAAAATGCTTCAAACATTATCCCTTCCTTAGGATTAGTTTTAAATTTAGATGTATATTGAATAGCTTCATATATAAAGTTAGAAGCTTCTTTAATAGCAAAATTCAAATCATGTCCATTTAATAATAACCCTATAATTATTGATGTAAATATGTCTCCAGTTCCACTATAAGACTCATTATTAAAATATTCTTTTACCATAAAAACTTTATCTTCTTCTTTATCATAAACAAAATTGTAAATTTTATTTTCTCTTATTATTCCTGTAATAATAACTTTTTTAGGACCCATTTCGGATATTTTAACAGCAATTTCTTTTATTATTTCATCACTCATCTTATTCTTTTTATAATCTTCACCTGTTAATATGCAAGCCTCAGTTAAATTTGGTGTTACTATATTTGCAATAGAGATAAGTTTTTTCATTTTATTGCACATATTTTCTGTGAAAGTATCATAAATCATTCCATTATCCCCCATAACAGGATCTATAACAATTAAAGAATTTTTATTATCTAACACAAAATCTAACACTATATCAATTTGCTTTTCTGAACCTAAAAAACCACTATATATACAATCAAATTTTATATTCAACTCTTTCCAAACTTTTTTATAATTATTCATTTCATTAGTTATATCTAAAAATGAAAATTTATCAAATCCAGTCTGAGAAGAAAGTATAGCTGTCGGAAATGGACAACATTGTACCCCTAAAGCTGATAATATTGGAAGTGCTACTGTTAGTGAACATCTTCCTATTCCAGATAAATCATTTATTGTTGCTACCTTTTTTACCCAATTCATAAGTGCACCCGCTTTTTATTAAGTATTTATTTTATAATAATCCAATAATTACATTTTGTCTATTGTACCGATACAATGTTAAAATCAATAAAAAAAATAGAACTATTAATTTTAAATAGCTCTATTTTTTATTAATATCTTTTAATTTTACTTTATAATTCTATTACTTTATTTAATAACTCATTACTTCTATTAATAAAATCATTCATTTCTTCAGCATTTAATTCCTTATTAGATATTAACGCTAAATCTAAAATATATTTACATATTAAATTAATATCATCTTTTTTATTTTCATAATCTAATGACGCTAATTTTTTAATTATTGAGTTATTATTATTTATAACTAAAGTTTTTTCTTCCACAAACATGTTTGGCATTTCCATCCCGCCGAACATTTTGCTCATTTCAAGCATTCTTCTTGATTGCTCTGAAACTAGTATAATAGCAGGTGTCCCTGAATTTTTCAAATTTTCAACTTTAATACTATTTACTTTATTTAAAGTTGCTTCTTTAAATAATTCTTCTAATTTAATATTTGCTTCTTTCAAATCTTCACTTTCATTATTTTTAAGTGTTTCAGAAATGTCAGAATCTATTCTAGTAAATGTGACACTATTTTCTTTTGATTCTAAGAAGCTAATAAAATGATTATCTATTGAACAATCTAAAATTAAAGCATCTAAATCTGCTTCTTTAAACATTTTAATATATTGTGATTGTTGTTTCTCATCTGTTACATAAAAAACTTTATTTTCATGTTTATCTTTATTATCTTCTAAATATTCCTTTAAGGTTATATATTCACCATTTAATCTTCTAAAAATGATAATATCTTTTATCTTATCATAGAAGCTTTCATCTCTTAAACAACCGTATTTAATAAATATTTGAATATCCTTCCAGAAACCATTAAAATTTTCTTTTTCATTTTTATATAGTCCAACTAATTTATCTGCTACTTTTTTAACTATATGCTTAGATATTTTTACAACGTCTTTATCTTTTTGAAGGAAACTTCTTGAAACATTTAAAGGTAAATCTGGACAATCTATTGTTCCCTTTAATAATAGTAGGAAATCTGGTATAACTTCTTTTATATTGTCAGCAACAAAAACTTGGTTATTATATAACTTTACTTGTCCTTCAGTAGCTTCTAATTCATGCTTTAGTTTAGGGAAATATAATATTCCTTTTAAATTAAATGGATAATCTACATTTAAATGAATCCAAAATAATGGATCATTAAAATCCATAAATACTTTTTTATAAAATTCTTTATACTCTTCATCCGTACAATCTTTTGGAGACTTTATCCATAATGGAGTTATATCATTTAAAGGTTTATTATCTTCTTCCTTAACCTCATGATCTTCTTCTTCTAAATATATTTCTATAGGTAAGAAAGAACAATACTTTTCTATTATTTGTTTCACTTTATATAATTCCAAAAATTCATTACTATCATCATCAATAAAAAGAGTTATAGTTGTTCCTCTTTCTTTTTTATCGTCACATGGAGATACTTCATATTCTGTGCCGCCATCACAAATCCATGTTACTGCTTCTGCTTCTTTTAAATAAGATAATGTATCTATTTGAACTCTCTTAGCAACCATGAATGCTGAATAAAATCCTAGACCAAAATGACCTATTATATCTGTACTCTCATCCATTTTATCTTTGTATTTTTCTATAAAATCTTCTGCTCCTGAAAACGCTACTTGAGTTATATATTTTTTAATTTCTTCTTCCGTCATTCCAATTCCATTATCAATAATTTTTAAAGTTTTATTATCTTTATTTAACGAAACTGTAACTTTATATTTTTCATTTTCATTTTCTTTTGCTTCTCCCAATGAAACTAACCTCTTATACTTGCTTATAGCGTCACACCCATTACTAATAAGCTCTCTAATAAATATATCTTTATCAGAATATAACCATTTTTTTATAATTGGAAAAATATTTTCTGTATGTATTGAAATATTTCCTTTATTTTTCTCCATAATTATTCCCTCCTCTTTCCTGTAAATATTTTATTTAAAAGAATTTCTTCTGTCAATCTTTACTAAGATTTATTTAAGTGTTTGAATTACTATTATTAAATATTAGAACAATAAATTTTGTATTTATAAAATAAAGCTTTAATTATCTAGTATTTTCTTTAATTTTTTAATCTTCTATTATTTACATATCTTTTTCTTATAATATCTTAACAAAATGTATTGTAAAATAATTCCTTAGAGATATATAATATTGATATAGTCTATTACTTATTAATTTGTAAAGAAGGTTTTATTATGAAAAAGCTCACTATAAATACTTTTTCTTGGATTCTTATTGTATTAATACTCTCATTATATTTACAAAGAAAATTGAACTTTCCTTTAAACTATTATATTTTTATAATTGGAATATCTCTTATAATATTTGGTATTTTCTCTGTCCTTAAATCAATATTTGGGAATAGTAAATATACTATAACTAATAAATCTGAAATACTTGTTTGTCTTAAAAATACAAATATCAATACTATATCTATTTGTTTAGCAGGTCTTATATCTTTATTAACTGGTATTTTATTATAATCTTTAAATTTTATAAAAAGTAGGCAAAGCTAATTCATTTTTTATAGTAAAAAATTTATCTTTAAACCTTCCACTTAATAATATAAAACAAAAAATTATGTTGCCTACTCATCTTTAAACATTTATATTTCATTTTCAATTATCTTAATATATCCATTATCTATACCTATTACATTTAAATTATTATGGATATATTCATTAACGATATCTATAATTTCTTTTGTTATCTTTTCGCCAGCACAAACTATTGGTATTCCTGGTGGGTATGGAATTATCGATTCTTTTGCTATTTTATTTAAAGCTTCATTTATGTTTATGCTTATACTATTTATATTAAAAACTTCATTTGGCTCCAACACTTTAATTGGTGCTATCTTAGGAAACACTACATTTTTCTCATTAAATCTTAGTAAATTCATATCTAAATTTTTAATAGCTAAGTATATCTTTTCAAACTCATCTTCTGTATTTGAAGGCGATAATATAAGAACTACACCATTGGAAAAACTCATTTCGCCTTGTATTTTAATACTTTTAAAATATTTTAATAATTTATGGCCACTATATCCATTTTTTAATATAACTAAATATCTACTCCTATCAATTGAATATCCTTCTTTTAAGTCCATATCACTAACTATTATAGCTTTATCTAAAAGATTTATTTTTCTCTTCCATTTTTCTGCTAAAACAACTAAATTCTCATAATCCTCCTTGCCATAATTATCTAAATAATATCTAGAATAATCTAATGAAGCCATTATTAAGTATGATGGTGATGTAGTCATAAACGCTTTAATATAAAAGTTTATATTTTCACTATAATCATTTACTAATAAGTAAGCTCCTTGTGTCAATGCTGGTAAAGTTTTATGTGCACTTAGTACAATATAATCACCAAGATTCACTAGAGATTTAGGTAATTCTCTACTTATTACAAAATGAGCTCCATGTGCACTATCAATTATGACTTTTAATCCCTTTTCTTTTAATTCAATTATTTTATTTTCTATATCATAAGATATTCCAAAATAATTTGGACTTGTAAGTATTATTCCTTTTGGATTAGTTGATTTATTTAAAGCTTCATCTATCTCTTTTTCCCTAGGTGGTAGAAATACTCCCATTTCTTCATCTACTACAGAATCTATATAAATTACTTTAAGCTTTCTCAAAATAATACCATTATAAATTGACTTATGGCAATTTCTTTCTACTAATACCTCATCGCCTTCATTGAAAGCTGCAAATATTGACGCTAAGTTTCCAGATGAACTTCCATTTACAAGAAAATATGCTTTTTTTACATTATAAGTTTTTGCTAAAAGATCTTCTGACTCTTTTATTACTCCTTCAGGACAATGTAAATTGTCTAGATTATCAACTTCTGTAATATCCAGTTCTCCTAAAGATTCTCTAAATTTCTTACCTAATAAGTCTCTTAAAAATGCTTTTCCACTTTTGTTTCCTGGCATTGATAAAATCAAATTTTGTTCTTTATGATACCTTAATAATTCTTCTAACAAAGGTGCTTTACTCATTAATATCTCCCTTTTATTTAAATTAATTACTTATAACTTGTATAGATTTGTTTTTTAATACTTTTTTAGCCACATCTAGGATATAATTTTTGTTTATAAAATCAATATTATTAAACTCATCTGAGTATGTTTTATAATCACCAAACATTGTACTATATGTTGATAATTCTTTAGCTAAAATTATATTTTGCTCTTCTCTAAACCATCTTTTTAATTTTATAGACTTTATAAAATCTAATATATCATTATCACTTATATCTTTTTTAAACATATCTATTTTGTTTATGCATTCATTTATTAATTCTAAGGATTTATCTAAGTTTTCTTTTGAAGTACTATAAGTTATTTTATAGAGTTTTATATACTTTTCGTAAGAAATCTTAGTTAAAACATCATATACAAGACCGTTTTTTGTTCTTAATATATCAAATAATACTGAATTAACTCCCTCACCAAAATACTCATTAAATATTCTTAAAGCTTTTATTTCATTATAACTTAAATCATTTATTGGAAATATAATTTGAACCTTACAAGTATTTATCCCATCTTTAATATCTCTATAAAATCCAAAATTAGAATTCTCATAACTAATATTCTCTTTACTATTATCCTCATATATACTTACCCAAGATTCAAAATATCTTTCTACCATATTTTTAACTTCTTCAAACTCTAAAGAAGATACTATTGCTATAGAGGTCTTATGAGGCAAATAGTTTTCTCTATAAAACTGTTGTATATCTTTTAGTTTTATCTTTTGTAAATCCTCACTTATACCTATTATAGGATACTTTATTCTTCTTTCAGTGAAACTATTAAAAAACAACCTATCTTCACAATATTGTTCTAACTCCTCATCCCATTCTTTTAACTCTTCCACTATTACATTCATTTCTTCCTGAAAACCTTCACTTGGAAATATGGGATTTAAAATTATATCTGAAAAAAGTTCTATACCATTTTTTAAATCTTCATTTAGCATAGTTCCATAATAAATAACATAAGGAAAATTTGTCATAGCATTTTGAAAACCAAAAATTTTACTTAAGTCTTTATTTATTTTCTCTTCATTTCTCTTTTTTGTACCTTTATAAAGCATATGCTCAGTTGCATGAGCTACTCCTAATAATTTTTTTTCTTTACAGGCACCTGCATCTATTGATATGGATATTGAAGTTAAGTTAGATGTAGTTTTTGTATATATAAGTTTTATTTTATTTCTTAATATAAATTCCATAATTTCACCACCTTTATTCAGCTGATAGTTCACAATTCACAGCTATTGAAATAATTTACCCTTGTTGAATTATGAACTTTTTAGTTATATAAAAGAAATGATTGCTTCACAACAAAGTTATGCAGCAACCATAAATTAAAAACTGTAGTCAATATTTCTTTAGTAAACTAATTATCTAACCTGTAAATTGTACATTTTGAAATACTTAAATTATTCTGCTTTTAAAGCAATTGCACATTCAATTCTCTTCTTTTGCATTTTACAGCCAACTTCATAAGGTATTTTCATATCTCCATTGAAGCTAAAGTTATTTGCTTGACACCCTCCACTACAATAAAATCTTGCCCAGCAATCTCTACATTTAGGTTTATTATATATATGAGCTTTTTTAAATTCTTTGCCAAGATCTTTGTTGTATGTATCATCATATATAGTTCCAAGTTTAAATTCTTCTTTTCCTACAAATTGATGACATGGATAAACATCACCTTGTGGAGTTATTGCAACATATTCAAATCCTGCACCACAACCTGAAATCCTCTTATAAACACACGGTCCACCATTTAAATCAACATTAAAATGATAGAAGTTATATTCTCCATCCTTCTCTTTTTTTCTTCTTACCATATCTTCATATAATTTATCATAGTTTTTCATTATTTCTGGCAAATCCTCTTCTCTTAGCGCAAGAGGATGTCCATCTTCTAACACTACTGGTTCTATAGAAATTTCATCAAAGCCTTCATTTAACATAGCTTGTACATCTTCAAAGAAATCAGTATTAGCCCTTGTGAAAGTTCCCCTAACATAATATGTTTTTCCTGGTGTTCTCTTACTTATCATCTTTTTTATATTAGGAATTATATCATTATAAGATCCACTTCCATCAACTTTAATTCTTACATTATCATTAACACATTTTCTTCCATCTAATGAAAGTATGATATTTCCCATCTCTTTATCCATAAACTCTATCATGTCATCATTTAGTAGAGTAGCGTTTGTTGTCATAGTAAATCTTACATTTTTCTTCCAACCTTTTTCATTTTCTCTAGCATACTGTATTATTTCTTTTACAGTATCCATTATCATAGTTGGTTCTCCACCAAATAAATCTATTTCTATATTTCTTCTTGGGCCACTTCTTTTTATTACATAATCAATTGCTTTTTTAGCCGTTTCTATTGACATAACACCTTTATTTCCGTTATATTCCCCTTCGTCAGCAAAGCAATATTTACATCTTAAGTTACATCCATGAATTATATTTAAGCATACTGCCTTTATATAATCCCTATCATCCATTGATCCATGAGCTATATCTTCATATCTATCTTCTGAATATAATAAACCATCTTTTATAAGATCCATTATTTCATCATAAGCTTCTATAATAGTATCCTCATTATATTTATTACTTAAATTTTTTAATGTTTCTTCTTTATTCTTCATTCCTTCATCATGTACTAAATCATATACTAGTTCGTCTACTATATGAACTGCTCCTGTATTTACATCTAATACAAAATAATTTTCACCTTGTTTAAATTTGTGTATCAAAGACATTTTCTATCCCTCCAAAAGCTTTGCTAAAACTAAAAAGCAAGCAGCAACTAACTTGTTGCCGCTTCTTGTTAATTAGTTTTCACACTCTAAGTTTGCAACTGTACATGAAGTTTTGCAAGCTGATTGACATGAGTTAGCACATTCTTTACAACCAGGTTTTACTAAACTGTTCTTAATATTCGTCTTGTTGATTGTCTTAATATGTTTCATGATTATACTCCCCCATTCTTCCAAAATACTCCACGATTATAACATAAAAATTTTACTTATAAAAGATTAATTTTATAAATTTGGTGATTTTCTTGTTATGTAACCATTATATGGTATCATAACTGCTACACCTGCTTTATCCAGTTTATATTCTGTTCCTTGCAAAGGTGGATTCTCTTTAACTAAATTCATTCCTATTCTATAAACTGCTTTAACCACAGCTTCATGATCTTGTATAACTGTTCCCGTCATTACACCTTCTCTAATTAATTTTACTGCTGGATCTGTTGCATCTATTCCTACTACTGCTATATATTTTTTTGGATCTCCCTTATTATATCCAAGCTCCTGAAGTGCTAATATAGCACCTATTGCCATTTCATCATTATTTGAAATTATTACATCTATATTATCTTTATTCTTCTCAAATAAATATTTTACTCTTTCTTTAGCACACTCCCTATTCCAATTACAATATTCTGATGCAATTTCTTTTGTTTTAATTTCATGTTCATTAAGTGTTTTTATAACACATTCACTTCTAAGAGTAGTTGTTACATCATTTATAACACCTTGTAATAAAATATATTCTAAAATATTATTCTTATTTCTGTCTACTAAGCTTTCATTTCTTAATTCATTAATTATCATTTCTCCTTGTATATTTCCTGATACACAAGTTTCAGATCCTATGTATATAGCTTTATCATAAGTTTCAATAATATCTAAGGATTTAGGCTCTCTCCCCATAAATACTACTGGTATATTTGCTTGTTTTATTTTATGAATTAATATACCATATTCATTTGCATCTACAACATTTAATATTATTAGATCTACTTTCATATCTATAAGTTCATCTAATTGTTTGTTTTGCAATTCTTGATCATTCTCTGCATTATAAAATATAAAATCTACTATATCTTTATTTTCTTCTTCTATCTTCAAAAAATCATTCTTTATTAAAGATACATATGTATCTTCAGTGTACAATAATATTCCTGCTCTAATATAAGACATATTATCAATATAAGCACTTACATTTGTAGTAAAAATATTAATATAAAATATTTCAGCTATAATTAATAAAATTATCTTTTTCATTTTTCCTCCGATTATACTTATATTAACTAATCTCTAACCAAGTAACCATTAAATGGCATTCTAACTCCAACTCCTGTTATATCAAATTTATATTCTGTGTCTTGTAATGCTTTCTTGCCTTCAGCCAAATTTAATACTATTTTATAAAGAATCTTTGCCTTTTCTTTAGCATCTTGTATAACTGTACCTGTCATAAATCCTTTTTTTATCATTTCCCTAACTTCATCTGTTCCACCTATTCCTACTACTGATATAAATTTATTTGGGTCTCCTAAATTATAACCTTTTTCTTGAAGTGCTAATACAGCTCCTACTGCCATATCATCATTGTTTGAGATAATTACTTCAATATTATCACCGTATTTATCAAATAAAGAATTAATTTTCTCTTTAGCACATTCTTTTTCCCAGTTACATATTTCAGAAGCTATTTCATTAGTTTTAATTCCATTTTCATTTAAAGTTCTTATAACACATTCACTTCTTAATTGAGCTTCTACATTGTCTACTTCCCCTTCTAATAATATATAATCTAAACTATCATTTTTATTTTTATCCTTTATATTTCCTTTCTTCATTTCATTAATTATCATTTCACTTTTAATTTTGCCTGCATCACAAGCTTGTGTTCCTACATATAAAGATTTATTATATGATTTAATTCCATTTAATGATAAAGGCTCTCTGTTAAAAAATATTACTGGAATATCTTTTTCCTTAATTTTATTTATTATTGAGTCTGCTTCATGTATATCTACAATATTTAATAGTATTGCATCTACTTTCATATTTATAAGTTCATTAATTTGTTCGTTTTGTAACTCTTGACTTCCTTTAGCATTATAGAATATAAAATTAATTGTGTCTTTGTTTTCATTTTCAAGTTTTTCTAATTCTTTCTTAATTTCAGAAATATAATAAATATCCTCTTTATATAGAAGCACTCCTACTGTTACAGGTTTTCCATTTATAGTATTAGCACTTATATCTAATTTGAATATATTTAAAATTATAACTAATATAAAACTAAATAAAATTAACTTTTTCATTTTTTTCCTCCATGTTATATCTATCTTAGTGAACTTCTAATTAAATATCCCTCATATGGTATCCTAATTCCTACTCCTGTTACATCAAATTTATAATCTGTATCTTGTAAAGCTGGTTTTCCTTCTGCTAAATTACTTCCTATTCTATATAAAGCTGTAGCCATTCCATCTGAGTCTTGAATAACAGTTCCTGTCATAAATCCATTTTCAATCATTTGTCTTGCTTGCTCTGTTCCATCAACACCTATAACTGAAATATATTTTTGGGGATCGCCTAAGTTATATCCATTTTCTTGTAATGCTAATATAGCTCCTATTGCCATCTCGTCATTATTAGAAATTATTAATTCTATTTCTTTTCCGTATTGTGAAAATAACTTTTCTGTAGCTTGTTTTGCACATGCTCTATCCCAATTACAAAACTCTTCCGCTATTTTACTAGTTTTAATATCATTCTCTTCTATTCTTCTTATAACACATTCACTTCTGTATTGAGCCTCCAAATTATCTTTATCTCCTTGCAATAGAAAGTATTGTATAGTATTATCTTTATTCTTATCTGTAATTCCTTTATCTCTCCATTCCTTTATTACTACATCGCCTTGCATATTTCCTGATTCACAAGCTGTTGTCCCTATATAAATTGCTTTATTTGTGTATTCTTTAATACCATTTAAGGACAATGGCTCTCTATTAAAAAATATTACTGGAATATTGCTTTTTTTTATTTCTTCTAATAATTTATCAGCATTATTTATGTTTACAATATTCAAAAAAATAACATCAACTTTATCTTTTATAAGTTCTGCTAACTGCTTATCTTGCAAATCTTGATTTCCATCCCCATCATAAATTATAAACTGTATTCTATCCTTATTTTGGTTTTCTATTTCTATTAATTTATTTCTTACTAAGGAAATAAAATAGTCATTTCCTTTATAAAGTAATACCCCAGCACGAATAGGTTCTGTATTTTTTAAAATAGCCTTAGGTTCTATACTAAATACATTTATAAATATTGCTATCATAACACATATTGAATTTATTTTTTTCATTTTATCCTCCATATTATGATTGATTTAAACTTATTTATTATATGGGTTGTATATCTTTCTCTTTCTCATTTAACTTAGTTCTTTATAATATATGTTTTAAGTATAGTATAAGAAATATATACATATTTAATACCTTTTTTAATTTTAAAAAAATAATAGCCACCAAAAAAAGATAGCTATTATAAATTATATTATTTTCTTATTATATATCCATTATATGGTATTCTGATTCCAATCCCTGTTACATCAAATTTATATTCTGTGTTTTGTAAAGCTGGTTTCCCTTCTGCTAAATTAACACCTATTCTATAAAGTGCCTTTGCCATAGCCCCATAATCTTGTATAACAGTTCCTGCCATAAACCCATCCTGAATCAATTTTCTAGCTTCATCTATTCCGTCTATCCCTACAACCGAAATATATTTTTCTGGATCACCTAAGTTATATCCATTTTCTTGAAGTGCTAATATTGCTCCTATTGCCATTTGATCATTATTTGAAATTATTGCTTCTATTTCATTTCCATGCTCTTCAAATAATTTTTCCATAGTTTTTTTTGCACATTCTCTATCCCAATTGCAAAACTCTTCTGCTATCTTATTAGTTTTTATTCCTTTATTTTCTATACTTCTTATAACACATTCACTTCTATTTTGAGCCTCTAAATTGTCTTTATCACCTTGAAACAAAACATATTGAATAGCTTTATCTGAATTTTTATCTATTATCCTATTTTTTTCCCATTCTTTAATTATCATATCCCCTTGCATATTTCCTGAATCACAAGCTGTTGTTCCTACATATACAGCCTTATTCGTATGTTCTTTAAGACTATTTAAATTAAATGGTTCTCTATTAAAAAATATAACTGGAATATTAGTTTTTTTTATTTTTTCTAATAATTCATAAGATTTCTTTACATTAACAATATTTAAGAGTATAATATCCACTTCACTATTTATAGCCTCATCTAATTGCTTATCTTGTAATTCTTCATTGTCCTTTCCGTCATAAATTATAAAGTCTATTATATCCTTATTTTGATTTTCTATTTCTAATAATGAATTTGTTAATAATGATATAAAATAATCATCTTCTTTATAAAGCAATACTGCTGCACGAATTGGTTCTGTAATTTTAATAGCTTTAGGTTTTATATTAAGCATATTTATAAATACTATACTTATAATAAATATTAGATTTATTTTCTTCATTTTATCCTCCAATCAAATTATTATAAACTTTTTATACCTTTAAATTATTCATATTTATAAGTTATAATTTTGTTTTTAAATTAACAAGATAAAATTAACGTATAAATGTATTATAAGTAATAATATATATTTAATACTAGCTTTAAATTTTTATTATATTAAATGACTTTATAGTATTTAGACAAATATCTAAAAATATTTAAACTTAATACCTTTATCAAATATTTTCCTCTTGAATTTCTTATATAATATGTTATTATAGTTTTATTATTTATTAGCTTCCAAGCGGAGTGAAAAATAGATACACATATGTGTGAAGAGTGAAAATGGCAAATCACTCTTTTTTTTGATGAAAAAGGACTATATGAATAGTCCTTTTTATTTTACATTTAAGTATTCTTCTAAATTTCTAATATTACTCCTTTTTCCTATAACTACTATTAAATCATTTTCTCTTAATATATATTCTGGATCTAATTCTATTATAGTTTCTTCATTCCTTTCTAAAGCTATAATATTTAAACTGAAATTATTTCTTATATTCGATTTTAAAATAGACTTCCCATCTATTTTAGAAGTAACTTTTAACTCTTCTATATGAATATCATTGTTTAGCTCAATAAACTCTAATGCTTCTTCATTTAGCAATCTATTTGCAATTCTTATTGCCATATCATTTTCAGGGTACACAACCTCTGCACCTATTTTTCTTAAAACACAACCTTGTTCATAAGTAGTTGCTTTAGATATAACTCTTTTTACTCCCATATTAATTACATTTAATGTAGTCAATATGCTAACATCTATTTTCTCACCTATACATACGAATACTGTTTCACAATTTTGTATACCGGTTTCCTCTAAAGTTTCCTTATATAAATTATTAACTACAAAAGCATTTTCTGTTAGGTGTCTAATTTGTTTTATTTTATTTTCATCATTATCTATTACTATTACTTCTTTTCCAGCTTCTATAAGTGTTCTTGCTAATGCAAAACCAAATCTTCCAATTCCTATTATTCCAAATTCTATTGCAGATTTATAACTAAACATATTTATCTCTCCTTATCCTATTATAACTGTTTCTTCTGAATAATAAGCACTTGATGCTTCCTTAAAAGACCAAATTGTAGCTATAGTCATAGGTCCTAATCTTCCTATAAACATAATTAGTGAAATAATTATTTTACTTAAATCATTAAGATCTGGTGTTATTCCAGTTGATAATCCCACTGTACCAAAAGCACTTGTTACTTCAAATAATAATTGCATAAAAGTATAATTAGGTTCTATTATACTTATAACGAAAGTTCCCATACATACTACAAGTAAGGCTAATATAGTTAAATTAAATGCTTTAAAAACTACACTTGTAGGTATTGTTCTCTTAAATGCACTACAATGCTTATTTGTTGATGTGCTATAAATACTTTTATATAAAGTAAATAAAGTGGTAGTTTTAATACCTCCTCCAGTAGATCCTGGAGACGCACCAATAAACATTAAAATAACTAATACAAATAATCCTGAATTTGTAAAGTTACTTAATGAATAAGTACTAAATCCTGCAGTTCTTGCGGATGTGCTAAAAAAGAATGCCCCAAGCCAAGAAATATCCTCTGTTAATTTTAGCAAAACTGTACCTACTATTAATAATAAAGTTGTCATTGTAAGAACTATCTTTGTATGTAGGCTAAATTTCTTAAAGGATTTCTTTACTAAAATTTCTTTAATTACTAAAAATCCTAATCCTCCAAATATAATTAATCCACATGTAGTTAAATTTAATAATACATCATTTTTATATTGTATTAAATTTTGAAATCCTCCAAGTATATCAAATCCTGAATTATTAAATGCTGCTATGGAATGGAATATGCTTATTCCTAAAGCATCTAAAGGCTTATAATCTTGTGAAAATACAATATAACTTAAAATTACTCCTATAAATTCAAAGGTTAAAGTTACTGCTAAAACTGCTTTTACTAATCTTACTAATCCTTTCATTGTATCTAAGTTCATGGATTCTTTTATAAGTGTTCTTTCTTTTATTCCTATTCTTTTACCTAAAAGTAATATAAAACCAACACCAACAGATGTTACTCCTAATCCTCCTACTTGAATTAGTAAGGCAACAATTGATCTTCCAAATACAGTAAAAGTATCTGCGGTATCTATAGCGATCAATCCTGTTACGCATACAGCGCTAGTTGATGTAAATAATGCATCTACGAAAGATACATCGACTCCTTCATTTATTGATATAGGGAGTTTAAGTAATAATGCTCCTAATATAATTACTATTAAAAATCCTAAAACAATAATTCTTCCAGGCTTAATCTTTTCTATTAATTTCATACAAAGCTCACTCCTTTATGATTAATATCTGGAAACTTAATATATTTAATAATTTATGATAATATTTCCAAAAGATTTTAATATTAATTCTATATTAAAATCTTCTATAATATCTTGTACATTTTTATAAATTATATTTTAAAACTTCCTAAGATTTTACGGTTAATTATATATAGACAAGCAATTAATGTCAATTTCATTATTCTTATGCATAATCTTTTAAAAGCTGAATTAACTTAAACTACCCCTTAATAATTAGCTTATATTCACAAAACGTTGCAAAATCTACATTTCTCTAAAAAAACTAGAAACTATGTTTGTATAAAATTATTAATTTATAATATGATATCTCCTTATATCAAAAAGAGACTGTTTATTATCTTTTCAGATAATAAACAGTCTCTTTTGATTTATATAATTGTAAATACAAAACTTATTTAATAATACTGCATTTAACAGTATTATTCTTCCCATCCTTCTGGGAACTCTGCATTGTGGTAAACTTCTTGAACATCATCATCGTCATCAAGTAAGTCTAACATCTTTTGGAACTTTTTCGCATCATCTTCATTAATTGCAGTATATGTGTCTGGTATCATCTTAACTGTCGCTTCTAAAAATTCTAATCCATTTGATTCTAAGGCTTCCCTTACAGTTCCAAAATCCTCAGGTGTAGTTGTAATTATAAATACTTCTTCTTCTGCTGAAAAATCTTCTGCTCCTGCATCTAAAGCTAGCATCATGATTTCATCTTCATCTTTATCTTCTCTTTCAATAACTATTTCGCCTTTTTCTTGGAACATAAACCCAACACATCCCGTTGCTCCCATGTTTCCTCCGCCTTTTGTAAAGGCACTTCTTACATTTCCTGCTGATCTATTTTTATTATCTGTTAAAGTTTCTACTATTACAGCAACTCCAGATGGACCATAACCTTCATAAACTATTTTTTCATAGTTAACACCTGCAAGTTCTCCTGAAGCTTTTTTAATTGATCTTGTAATTGTATCATTAGGCATATTAGCCGCTTTTGCTTTTGCTATTACATCTCTTAATTTCGGATTAGTGTCGGGTACAGGGCCACCATTTTTAACTGCAATAATAATTTCTTTACCTAACTTTGTAAAGATTTTTCCCCTTTTAGCATCTGCTTTTCCCTTTTTATTTTGTATATTATGCCATTTTGAATGTCCTGACATGTTTTTTTCCTCCCAACATCTATCGAATAATTTTTATAACTTATAAACATTAGAATTATATCATACTTATATTATTATGACAAATTTTCTTATTTATCCATGAATTAGTAATAAAATTATTTAATTAATTATACAAGTTGATTTATTCTTAAATTAATTTGTATAATCTATTTTCTTCTTTAAAATAAATTCCTTCATCCCTTTTAGTTATTATAACTTTACCATTTGAGGTTTCGGTTATTTCTTTTTCCATTTCATCCACTTTATTTATTTCTGATAATATATGAATTATAACTTTATCTGTATATTCAACTTCTTCAATATGCCAATTATTTTCATTACACTTATATTGAACTTTACCCAACATATCATAATCCATATTTAATAACAACCTTACTCCTTCTACCTTTTCAACTACTTTTCCTGCTTTTAGTGCTATTGAAGCACCTTTTGTATAAGCTCTTGTAAGTCCTCCGGCTCCTAATAATATACCACCATAATACCTAGTTACTACTATGGCACAATCAGTCACTTTACTTTTTTTCATCACTTCTAATATAGGAATTCCTGCCGTTCCCTGTGGTTCTCCGTCATCACTATATCTTTGAATCCCCATATTTTCTCCTATAGCATAAGCAAAACAATTATGAGTAGCTTGCTTATGCTTGTTTTTAATTTCTGCTATAAACTCTTTTGCTTCTTCTTCATTTTCACATCTTTTGGCATATCCTATAAACTCTGATTTTTTTTCTATAAAACTATCTTCTCCGAAATTTCTTATAGTAATATAACTCATATAAGTTCCTCCTTGATTAAATTGATACCTTTTATTATCTTTTCTTTATTAACTTGTGAGAAACTAATTCTAAAAAAATAATCTCCATTTTTGGAATCTCTAAAAAATATTATTCCAGGTGTAATATATACATTTTTCTTTTTTAATTTATAAAAAAGTTCTTTAGATTTTACCTCTTTATTTTTTAATTTTATATAAAAATAAAGTCCTCCCTTTGGATCTAAATATGTGACTTTATCAAAAAGCTTTTCTTCTATTAGGTTTTTCATAAGCTCATATTTTGTTTTGTATTCTTTACATTGATATTGTATATGTTCCTTCCAAAAACCTTCTTTTATATATAATTCTAAAGCTCTTTGCATAAGACTAGAAGTTGCAAAATCTGTGTTTATCTTAGAATTTTGCATACTCTCTATAAATGAATTTGGTATAATCATATATCCAAGTCTTATTCCTGGTAAAAATACCTTTGAAAAACTTTTTACATAAATTACTCTTTCATACTTATCAAGCTCTTTTAATGGTTCATGAATTATTCCATCATCATATATAAGTTCAGATAAATAATCATCTTCTATAATATAAAAATCATATTTTCTAGCTAAAGCTAATAATTTCAGCTTTTTTTCATAGCTATAGCTTACACCTGTTGGATTATGGAAATAACTCATTGTATAAAAACAACTTATTTTATTTTTCTTTAATATTTCTTCAAATTCTTCTAAATCTATTCCATCTTCTTTAATTTCTAATTCAAATATATTAGCTCTTCTCCATTTAAAAACTGATATAGCTCCTCCATAGGTAGGTTTTTCTACTACTACGTTATCATTAATGTTAACTATTGCCTTAACTGCTATATCTATTCCCTGCTGCGCCCCTGAAACTATTATTATATTATCTAAATCTAACTTACCGCCCCAAAGTTCCTTATTTATTGTTCTTCTTAATTCTTCATATCCAAAAGGCTCTTTCATTATTAGTGCATTTGCTCCATCCCTATCTAGAACCTTATTAATTACATTCTTAAATTCTTTTATTGGAAAATACATCTCTGTATTTGTTTCCCCTGTAAAATCAATGATTTTATCTAAATCTTCAGTTAATATACTTTTTAATGTTTTAGAATATTCTCTATTGAATACTGATATAAGATCTTTCCTTTTTGCATAAGTTCCAGATCCTACTTTTTGAAAAGCATATCCGTCTGACTTTAACTTTTTATATGCGTTAACTATAGTTACATTGTTTACCTCTAAAATTTTTGATAACTCTCTTATTGTAGGTAGCTTTTCTCCATCATTTATTTTTTTATTATCTATTAGTTTTTTTATATGATTTGAAATTTGTATATATTTAGGAATTTCTTCCTCAAAGAACATCTTAAAAATATTATTCATAATTCCTCCAAATTCTTCTAATGTTTATAACTATATACATTTTCAGTTGCTAGTAGACATTCTTTGTGATCTCTAAATTCTCTTTTATTTTTTGTTAAGACATTATTCTTGTATAATACTTTTAAAATTTCTTCCGTCTTAATATTAAAATTTTTAAAATAGTCATTGTTTTTAATCTCATATGCACTTAATTCTTTATCTTCCTCTTTTATAAATTCTAGAATTTCTTTTGATGCTTTTTCTATATTGTAATCTAAATAGCTTTCCATATAACTTATAATGCTTTTTATATTCTCATCATTCATTTCGTTGTAGAATAATTTTTTTATTCTCTTATTTAATTCATCATTTAAATTACATGCCATATTTAATGAATCTTTACTTACAGTGTATCCATTAATACTAAGATAAAGCTTAGAAAAGTTATCTAATGCCCTAATAAGAAGTTCATATGCAGTGTATCCTCTGCCTGTACTTAAATATTTTTTGCATATCCCTATTTCTTTTAACAAATTTCCTAAATAAACTAGATTCCATCTTCCTTTATCTGAATTTACACTATATATTATTTTTTCATATAGTTCTGATATTTCATGATCCATTGAATATATTAATTTAGATGATATTAAAGAATTTTTTATTACATCTTTCTTACCACATTCATAATAAGCTTCTTTAAAAGCTTTTTTGCTTAAAAATTTTATATGAACAGGTATATTCATCACTTCAGAATATAAATCTCTAACCTGTTCAAAATCATCTTTATATATTGTAAATAAATCTATATCTGATTCTTCCCACAGATCTCCAGTAACCATACTTCCTAATACAAAAATTGATAATATATTAGTATTTTTCATAAGAATATCTGTAATTTCTTTATAAGCATTTTGGTAATCTATAATTGATTTTGCCATTATCCTACTCCCTTCAACTTAATATTGTATTATTACAATTTATTTTATTATATAAAATTACTGCAATAAAGTCTAATCTTCATTGCAGTAATTAACTATTGGGCAATAATGTTTACTATAAAATCTTTTGATTTATTATAAACTTCATCTTCTACCTCTACTACCATAAAGGTACCATTATCCTTATATTCTTCTTTTAGTACTCTTCCATTCCTATGAAGATATGAATTCATATCACTTCTATCGTAAGGAATCAAATATTCGCATTTTTTCATTTTATACGGTAATTTTTCTTCTATTAAATCAAGAAGATTATCTAAATTAATTCCTTCTTTAGCTGATATTTCAATAATTTTATATTCTGAACATATTTTTTTTACTTCTTCTATTTGCTCATCTGTAGCTTTATCTATTTTATTTAGTACTAATATAGTTTCTTTATCTTTGGCTCCAAGTTCTTCTAAAACTTCCTCTACAGCTTTTATTTGATCAAGTGCATGATCTGAAGAGGTATCAACAATATGACATAAAAGATCTGAGTATATCACTTCCTCTAGTGTTGATTTAAATGCTTCAACTAAATCATGAGGTAACTTTCTTACAAATCCTACTGTATCTGTTATAGTAACTACACCTTTATTTTTTAATATTATAGACCTTGTAGTTATATCTAATGTTGCAAATAACATATCAGCTTCAAAAACTTTTTCTTTTCCTTGAACCTCTTTTTGAGCTGCAACATCACACAATTTATTTCTAAGAGTTGATTTACCTGCATTTGTATATCCTACTAATGATACCTTAGGAATACTTTCTTTTGTTCTTTTTTCTCTTTGAACTTCTCTTGTTTTCTTTATTTTTTTAAGCTCATCATTTAAATCATATATAGTTTCCTTTATATGTCTTCTATCGGTTTCTAACTTCTTTTCTCCTGGTCCTCTTGTTCCTATTCCCCCACCAGTTCTTGAAAGCACTGTTCCTAAGCCTTGAAGTCTACCCATTCTATATTTTAACTGTGCAAGTTCAACCTGAATTTTTGATTCCTTACTTCTTGCTCTTCTTGCAAAGATTTCTAATATTAAAGTAGTTCTATCTATTACCTTTGCACCAATTGCCGCTTCTAGATTTCTTACTTGTGAACCTGAAAGCTCATCATCAAAAATTATAAGGTTTGCATGTTTGCTTTGCCTTAAGCTAGCTATTTCTAATACTTTTCCCTTTCCAATATAAAAGGCTGGGTCAATTTTACTTCTACTTTGATAAACTAAATCTAATACTGGTATATCACAAGCTTTAGTAAGTTCTTTAAGTTCTTCTAAACTTTCCTTGGTATCAGACCCTACTAAAATAGCTTTTTCACCTTCATCTTCTTCTATTTCTTTTTCTTTAATTAATCCTTCAACATAATGAATTTTATCTAATATGTGAATTGACAATACTTCTTCAATTGATAAGTTTAATTTTTCTTCATAATCTAACAAATCATTAGTTATTGTAAGCATTGCTAAAGAATAATCTGTTATTTTTCCATCATAAACTCCTATTGCCATTATTGCATCAAGTTTTAATTTTAAAAGAGCTGACAAATCAAGAGCTGACAAATTAGAAAATCCATTAGGATGTGTATGTATAACTCTAACTCCAGATAACCTTTTTTCCCTTATATCAATCATAGCTAATTCAACTGAAGTTGAATCTCCTATTGCTATAGATACTATTTTCCCTCTTCTATCTACTGCTATGCTTATTTCCCTATCCAAAATAGAAGTTAATCTAGAAATGATATCTATTATTTCTACACTACACACCTCATCTTTTAAAACCTTTACTTTATAGAGTCTTTCAAGTTCTTCTAAATAAGACTTCTTTATACCATCTATATTTCCAAATATCATAATACCACCTCACTATCTACTATTGGCAACTTGCATATAATTTTATACTAATAATTCTTTATTGTAAATATAATACTAATATTATAATCCATACTATATTATACTTATATCAAATACTTTACTAAAAACTGTACTTAAAGTATTTAAAAATAAGTTGCAAGAAATATAAATAATATGTAATATTAAAATAATAATATAAGTTATTAGGTTATATAGGATATTTTAGGAGGATTAAACTAATGAATGACAAAAAAAGAAACATACTTTTTACAGAAGAACAAATAAAAACTAGAGTTGCAGAACTTGGAAAAATTATTACTGAAGATTATAAAGATAAGAAACTTTATGTTCTTCCACTTCTTAGAGGAAGTTTTGTTTTTGGGGCTGACATATTTAGAGCAATTGATTGTAAAGCAAAAGTTGGTTTTATGACTACTTCAAGTTATGGTCATGGTGAAGAAAGCACTGGTGAAGTTAAGGTTGTAAATGATATTCCAGACAATATAGAAGGATGGGATGTATTAATAGTAGATGATATTATAGATACTGGATATACAATGGAATTTGTTGTTGATTATGTAAAAAAACGTGGAGCCAAATCTGTTAAAACCTGTGTACTATTAGATAAGCCTTCTAGAAGAAAAGTTGATTTAAAACCAGATTATTGCTGCTTTGAAATAGAAGATTTATTTGTAGTTGGATATGGTCTTGATTATGAAAGTTTCTACAGAAATGTACCTTATGTATTTAACTGGAACTAAGTCAATTAACAATTAACAATTAGATTGAACTAAAAAACTCCTAAAATTAGGAGTTTTTTATTTTAATTAAATTTTCTTAATTCAGCTTGCCTGAATTATAACATAAATTCTTTCATTCTTTCATTTTCAATTATTTATTAAGTTCTATTGCTGTATTTGGAATTTTTCCTACTATTATTGTTTCTGCTATTGGAATTTCACATGCTATTTCTACATCTTTGCTATTAAGAGGCACAACTATTTTCATTTTCATATTAACATGCAAATATATTTTATGCCTTGTTTGATTAATACCTGCACTTTCAAATACAGATTCATAACTACTAGTTATATTCCCTATTTGATTCATGTTTATATTTATCTTAGGACCCAAATTATAAAACACTAAATTTTTAGTCATATATCCTAACGGAACTTTTAGTCCCATTTCTTGTAACTTACCTATTTTATCATTAGATGCTAATACTAATCTTGATGAAAGATAGTTTAATTTTACGGTATCAGCTCTTAGCATAGTTATATTACCATCATTATCTTTTTCAGTAATTATCATATCAGAATAATTAAATTGATTTGAATAAATATCTAAAGCAGTTTCATTAATAATTGTAGTTGCTTCTCTTTTTAGTTCTTCTTCTGCTATATTTAAAACTGCTGGTAAAATATTTTTATCAATGAAATACATAATAGAATTAAATAAGACAAAAATGACGATAATAACCAATATAAGTTTAGGATGTTTAATTTTAAATCGTATTTTAGATTTTTTTGTATAATACTTCATAGACACCTTCTTGAGTTATTATTTTACTCTTTATATAAATATGCTATAATATTCTATATTATTTATTTTACACCATTAAATAATTTTTAATTATAAGGGAGGAACAAATGGCTAATAAAGATACTTCTAGAACAGAAAAAAGCCAAGCTAATGTTAAAGATAATAAAAACAATGGCAAAAATTCTAAAAAGAAAAAAAATCAACCTAAATATAAAAAAATCTTAAAAGGTACTTTCCTTGGAATACTAATTGCAGGACTGCTATGTTTTGTAGTAGGTCTTGGATATGTCTTTGCAATAATTAAAAGTACTCCAACCCTTGATGTAAATGCAGTTTTAGCTTTAAATGAACCTTCAATGATTTACGATAGTCAAGAACAATATATTGATAACATACCAACTGAAGAAGAAAGATATAAAGTAAGTTTAGACGAAATGTCTAAATATTTAAAAGATGCTTATGTTTCAATTGAAGATGAACGTTTTTATAAGCATCCTGGTGTAGATATAAAAAGAACTCTAAGCTCAGCTTTAAGATCTGCAATGTACTATTTTACAGGAAACGGTAATATTCAAGGTGGATCTACTCTTACTCAACAGCTAATAAGAAATACACTTTTAACACAAGATGTTAAAATTGAAAGAAAAATAAGAGAAATTTATCTTTCATTAACACTTGAAAATAAACTTACTAAAGACCAAATATTAGAAGCATATTTAAACACTATTCCTTTAGGTGGTAAAATTTATGGAGTAGAGGCTGCTTCAAAATATTTCTTTGAAAAAAGTGCTAAAGATTTAACTTTACCTGAATCTGCATTTATTGCTGGTTTAACTCAAGCACCAAGTGCTTATAGTCCTTATGATCCTGAAAATAAGGAAGATCCTACAATATATTTAGATAGAACAAAAACTGTTCTTATGAAAATGAGAGATTTAGGATATATAACTCAAGCAGAATACGATGAAGCATATGCTTTTGTAGATGCTAATCAATTTGTATTTTCTCAAACAGTAATTGACTATAAAATTAATTATGAATGGTTTGTATATCCAGCTTTAGATCAAGTGCGAGAAGATCTAAAAGAAGTGTATAAATATACTGATGAGGAAGTTGATAGATTATTTGCTACTGGCGGACTTAAAATTTATACTACTATGGATAGAACAATTCAAGATTCTACCCAAGCCGTTTTAAATGATAGAAATAGTATACAACAACTTGATATTTACGCTAACCCAGAAGTTACTGATGAAAATGGAACTCCAGCACTTCAAGCTGCTGCTGTAATTATTGATTATAAAACTGGCCAAGTTAAAGCAATGGTTGGTGGAAGAGGTGAACAGCCTGCAAGATCTACAAATAGAGCTTATTATGCTTTAAGATCTGTTGGATCAACTACTAAACCTTTAACAGTTTATGGTCCTGCTATTGATACTAAGGCTATTACAGCTGGTACAGTGCTAGATGATGCAGGTCTTCCATCATCTATTCAAAGTAAATATGGTGGATATAATCCAGCAAACTGGAACAAGGTTTCAGATGGATTAATTACAGCAAGACAATCACTTGCATTATCTAAAAATGTACCAACAGTTCTAGTCGAAGACAAACTTGGAGTTGAAACTGGATTGGCTTATGGTGAAAAACTGGGATTGGTTTATGGCGAAAAATCAAAATTCATAGCTACCGTAGCATTAGGTGAATTTACAGGTGTTGATGAAGACGGTTCTGTAGATGGTGGTAATCCATATATACTAGCTTCCGCTTTTGGAAGCTTTGGAAATAATGGTTTATATACTAAACCTATTTTATATACTAAAGTTGCTGATGCAACTGGTAAAATTATATTAGAATCTAAACCTAAGCAAACACAAGTATTTTCTCCTCAAACTGCATATATAATGAGGGATTTATTAAAGGGTCCTTTAACCTTTGATGGTGCTTTGGCAAAGCTTCCTAATATGCCTGTAATAGGTAAAACAGGAACAACTAGTCTTGTTACAGACTTTTTATTTGCTGGGTTAACTCCTTATTATTCAGGAGCTGTTTGGATTGGATATGATAATCGTTCTGCTATGGGTGGCGCAAGTTATAGTTCATCTGCTGCTTCATTATGGGGTGCTATGATGGCTCCAATTCATGCAAACTTAGAATATAAGGAATTTGATGGAAACCCAGGTGGTATTACTACCGTTGCTATATGTAAAGATTCTGGAAAAAGAGCAACAGACCTTTGTGCTAAGGATCCTAGAGGCTCAAGAGTTTATACTGAAATGTTTATAGCTGGTACAGAGCCTACAGGAGTTTGCGATGTACATGTAACAGCTAAAGTTAATAAAAACAATAATAAATTAGCAACTGAAAATACTCCAAAGGACTTAATTGAAGAAAGAGTATTTATAAAGAAAGAAAATCCTTCTTCAGGAGCAGCTGATTTTAAATATGTTCTTCCAACAGAAAAAGATGATACTAAATATGTGCCAAAGGATGAAGAATTTAATTTATCTGATTTAGGGATTTCTGTTGGAAGCAATGTTGATATGGCTATAGAAATATTAAAATCTAAAGGTGTAAATATTAAGATATCTAATAATAATGCAAAAACTAGAATAATTAAAAGTTTATCTTCTGATAAAGCTAAAAAGGGAGATACAATTACCATTCAACTAAAGGATTCTGAAAGCAATAATGAAACTCCTGAAGTTCCAGATCCTAATAATGATTAGTGATATTAACTAACAAAAAAGAGATTTGATTAAAATTCAAATCTCTTTTTTTATTTTAGCTATTTGTGCTAGACTCTAAATTATAATTTATAACCTCTCCTAAATCTGCTCTAATATATATTATATATTTTTCTTCCTTATTCTTATCATCTATTGTTTTAACGTTATATACAAATGATAATGCCATTTCATTATCATTTACTGATACAAAGGCAATCATTGGTTTGTCCAATATTTCTGATTTTAAATTTAAATTAATAAAATAATTTTGAACTATATTTTTTGCTTTATATTCATCTATATTAATATCTTTTATATGTTTTATATTATCTAATGGATAGTTAGAATATGATTCTAATTTACCAGTAACTTTGTTTATAGAAGTATTTATTTCCTGTTTATAATATGGATATCCATCTTTGCATTTATAAAATACTACATTATAACATGGACTACCTTCCTCTTCTCTTGTTTTAATCTCCTTGAATATAAATTCATCGTTAGTAATTTCATCTATATATTTTGTAGCTAAACTAGTGGCTTTTTCTTCTGATATCTCCGCCAATTTAATTTTTGTTCCTAAGTTTTTATTTGAAAATCCCAATACATTGTAATTTTTATCAATATCCACTCCATAATTTCCTACTATAACAGAATACTGTATTTGCGAACTCTTACTATTTAATTTATTTAAAGCTTCTTCTTCAATTGCTTCTTTATAATAATCGGAATTATTTATTATCTTCTCATCTGATAAATTCTCTATAAACTTTTTTGCTACTATAACCTCTTTTGTTTCTTTATTTAGTATACCATTTACTATATAACCTATAAGCCCTAGTAATATTATAATAACTACACTAAAAATCACTTTTATTTTTTTTAATCTCATTGTATCCTCCCTAAATTCTTATATTAATAAAAATCTTCTAATAGATTTTTTTAATACAATGATTTTAATAAAATCTTAATTGTTATCAATATTCATTTTACATTATTTAATGTATAATATAAAGTTTTTTTATTATTTATTTAGTTATATTTTAATATTATTATTTTATTATAAGCATTTTCGACTTTAACAGCTTGTATTTATTTGTATTTTCCTTTATAATCCATTATATATAAAAGTATCGTAATAGGGGGGTTAAAATATGAATTTGACAAATTTAATAGAACAAAAGAAAAAAGAAAAAGCTAAAAAAGAAAAAGCTAAAATTGCAAAAAATGTTGCATTAGGCGCTACTATTGGCGTTGCCGCTGGACTAGCTAGTGGACTTTTATTTGCACCTAAATCAGGAAAAGATACTAGAAAATCATTAAAGAAAACTGCTAACGATTTAAATAATACAATTAAAACAAAAGCTATAGATGTTACTGAAGATGCTAAAAATAATTTTAGTGATGCTAAAAATAAGATTGCAAAATATCTTGAATCAAAAAAAGCTGTAACAAATGATTCTGTAGAAGAACTTACAGAAAAAATTATAACTGAAAACAATAATGAAGTTAAAGAAGATTTAAATACATAATTATTTCATATAACTATTATTATAAATTTTAAGTGAGGGTATATAATATGACTATTACTATAAATTTTAATACTCTTCTATTGACTATTATAGTTATCGCTTCTGTTATAGCTTTAATTTATTTAATTTTAGCCTTAAGAAAAATTATTGTACTTATTGATAATATAAACACTACACTTAAAGATAATAAAACAAATTTAGATAACACTATTAAAAATTTAAATGGAATATCTGAAAATGTTAAAGATATAAGTGATGTAGCTGTTGAAACTACGGCAGAAGCCATCGTTATGAAAGATGGAATTATTAATCAATTAGATACTATAAAAGATATTATAAATATAATAATTGGAGTATTTTCAAAAAAATAATATACATATTTTTAAGGACAGTATATAGAATGTTAAAAACTATATACTGTCCTACTTATATACATTACTATATACAACCTATTATTTCTTTTATATTTTTAATCCCTTGCTCTATGCAGAATTTTTTTATTTCCTCTATTATTTCTTTTCCAGCCATGGGATTTATAAAATTTATAGTTCCTATTTGGATTGCGGAAGCTCCTGCCATCATGAATTCAATTGCATCTATTCCAGTAGAAATTCCTCCTAAGCCTATTACAGGTATGTTAACAGCCTTAGAAACTTCATGTACCATTCTTAATGCTATTGGCTTTACAGCTGGTCCCGAAAGTCCTGCGTACATATTATTGAATATAGGCTTTCTTTTATATGGATCTATCGCAAATCCCTTTAATGTATTTATTAAAGATATTGAATCTGCTCCAGCTTCCTCGCAGCTTATCGCCATTTTAACTATATCTTCAGCATTAGGTGAAAGCTTAACCATAAGTGGTTTATCTGAAATCTTCTTAATCTTTGAAACAACTTCATAAGCTACATTTGATTTTATGCCAAATGCCATTCCTCCTGATTTTACATTAGGACATGATATATTAAGTTCTATCATATCTATATCTGTACCTTTTAATTTTTCAATAGCTTCCTCATAATCTTCTATACATCCTCCACCAACATTTGCAATAATATTAGTGCCAAGTTCCTTCATTTTAGGAAGTTCTTCATTTATAAATCTATCTACTCCTGGATTTTGAAGTCCAACTGAATTCATCATTCCAGATGGAGTTTCATATACTCTTATTCCCTCATTACCATCCTTAGGATTTAAAGTTAATCCCTTTGATGATATTCCTCCCAAGATACCTACATCATAAAAATTATTATATTCTGCTCCAAAACCAAAGGTTCCTGATGCTGCTATTACTGGATTTTTAAATTCTACTCCATTTATATTTACTTTCAACATTTATAAAATTCCTCCTTTGATTTTACAGTTCAACATAATTCCCATCGAATACTGGACCATCCTTACATGTCCTTTTATTTCCATCCTTGGTTTTACATGTACAGACAAGACATGCTCCAACACCACAAGCCATATGTTTTTCCATAGACACATATATTTTTACACCTTTTTCTTTACACATATCTATAACCTTTTTCATCATTATTTCTGGTCCACAGCAAAGTACAGTATCATAGTCCTCTACATTTAAAATATCAGTTACAAATCCTTTATGTCCATGTTTACCAGTATTTGTACTTATATATACTTCATCTACATAACTCTTTATTTCATCTATTAAATAAATATCTTCTCTAAAACCTGCATATAAATCTAGCTTAGAAGAGTTGTTATTCTCTTTAATTTTTTTAGCCACCTCTAACATTGGTGCAGTACCTATGCCACCAGAAACCAAAGCAACCTTACCAAGGTTTGTATATACATTAAATCCATTTCCTAATGGCCCTGTAAGATTTATATATTCTCCCGTTTCTAAATTAGCATATTCCCTTGTACCATTTCCAACAACTGCATATAAGAAAGTTATAGTTCCTTCATTTTTTTCACATACACTTATAGGTCTAGGAAGTAAAGTTTGTCCATTCAATTTTAGCATATAGAATTGTCCAGGTTTTACTTCATTGTTGTCTTCTACAACCATTTTATATATTCCATCAACTACTTTTTTGTTTGATATAACTTTTGATTTTGTGTAAGTTACCTTCATTAGTTTTCCTCCTATAAACTTTCTACTGCTGCCTTTATTTCATCTCTCATCCTTATAACTTCTTCTCTTGCACAAATTGCAAATTCTTTTTCTCTACCTTCTTGCTTTTTATATGCTAAAAGTATAGCTCTTGAAGAGTTTACTACGCCTCCATTTCCACTATTTAAATATAAAGCCACATCATCTGCCTTTCCACCTTGAGCTCCATAACCAGGTATTAAGAAAAACATATTTTTAAATCTTTTTCTTATTTCAATTCCTTCTTCAACATGAGTGCATCCTATAACCCCACCTATACTTGAATATCCACATTGTCCTATTACTTCTTTTCCAATCTCAGCAATTTTATCTCCAACAACCTTATATACATCTCTTGAATCTACAGTCTTTAGCATTTCTATATCTTCTGCTCCTGGATTAGAAGTCCTAACTAATGAGAAAATCCCCTTATCTCCTTTTTCTATATATGGCATATATGGCTCTATACTATCCATTCCCATATATGGACTAAGAGTTATAAAATCTGCTTCAAAATCTCCTTCAAAGTGTGCTTTTGCATATTGCTTAGCTGTTGCTGCTATATCTCCTCTTTTTATATCTGCAATTATAATTGCATCCTTCTCTCTTAAATAATCTAAAGTTTCTTTATAAGCCATCATACCCTTTAATCCTAAAGATTCATAATAAGCAATTTGAACCTTAAAGCATGCTGCTACATCTATAGTTGCATCTATTATTGCTTTATTAAACTCAACTAATGCCTCTACTTCCGATCTTCCTTCAAAAATATAGCTAGGTATATATTCAAGTGCTGTGTCTAATCCAACACAAACTACTCCTCTTTCTTTTACTCTATTAAATAATTTATCTATTATTAAACTTTTCATGAATATCCTCCTATTTCTTATAAAGAATTCGTCCCTCTTTTATAGTCATTTGAACTTCTCCATAAAACTCCATGCCTTCAAATGGAGTATTTTTACCTTTTGAATGAAAATCATTTGAATTTACTACTATATTCTTATCTAAATCTAATAAAACTATATCCCCTTCAACCCCTGGGGTAATTCTGCCTTTATTCATTCCTAGAATATTCGCTCCATTTGTTGACATAATTTCACTTAACTTATTTAAAGTTATAGCTCCTGATTTAACTAATCTTGTATAACATATAGAAAATGATGTTTCAATTCCAACCATTCCTGGTGCTCCTTTTTCTTTATCTTCTTTTGTATGAGGAGCATGATCTGTACCTATACAATCTATAATTCCATCTTTTATAGCATTTATAATTTCAGATGCATCGTCTTTTTCCCTTATAGGAGGATTTACTCTATAATTGCTTATATCTTTTGTTAAATATATATGATGTGGTGTAACTTCACAAGTTATATTATTAAATTGCTTCTTTGCTTCTCTAATATATCCTACCGCTTCTTTTGTACTAACATGACACATATGAAGTCTTGCTCCAGTTTCTTTTGCTAAATATATATCTCTTAAAGTCATTATATTTTCAGCTATTCTCATATCTATATGTGAAAATTTATGATCTTCTGCATGAGACATTATTATCCAGTCATATTCTTTTGCCTTTAACATAGCTTTATACATTACGTCTGAATCCATAACTCCAACACCATCGTCAGATATTGCTTTAACTTTATTATCATTACTAAAATCATCTAAATGACTTATATCTTTGCCATTAAAACCTTTTGTAACAGATATACATTGGTGTAAATCTATTAAATTTAATTCTTCTTCTCTATTTCTAACCCCTTCTAAAACTTCTTTACTAGAGCATATTGGCTTAGTGTTCGCCATCAAACATACTCCAGTATATCCCCCTCTTAATGCTGCTTTAGAGCCGCTTTCTATATCTTCTTTGTAAGTAAGTCCAGGCTCTCTAAAGTGTGCATGAGTATCTATAAATGAAGGCATTAGAGTAAGTCCCTTAGCATCTATAAGATCTACCTCTTCTATATTAATATCTAATCCTACTTCTTTTATTTTTCCATTCTCTATATAAATATCCCCAATAAAATCCTGTGAGTAATCTACTATTCTAGCGTTTTTTATTAGCAAATTCATAATTTCACCTCATAAATTATATTTAAATCTATAAATCAGATAGACTTGTTATGTGATCGCAATAATCGCACTTATATGTTCCTTTATCTTCATCTATCAAATTAAATGTATGTGGAACATATTGTTCTACTTCTGTAATACACCTTGGATTACTGCAAATCAGAACATCTATAACCTTTTTAGGTAACTTTGGCTTTATTTTTCTAACTATTTCACCAAACCTTACCTCATTTATAGTAAGATTCGGTGAAAGTAATCCTAAAATTGTATAATTTACTTCTGAGGAATTTTCTATTTTAATTATATCTTTTTTTCCAATCTTATCACTTTCAACATTCATTATTAAAGCAACTTGACTATTAACTTTATCAAGATTTAAATAGTTAAATATTTTTATTCCCATTCCAACTTTTATATGGTCTATTACTAGTCCATTTTTAATACTTGTTATTTCTAACATCTAAGCCACCCCCAAAAGTTTTGCAATTAATGCCATTCTTACGTACATTCCATATTCTGCTTGCTTAAAATAGCAAGCTCTCTCATCTTTATCTACTTCTATAGAAATTTCATTTACTCTTGGTAGTGGATGCATAACTATCATATTCCTTTTGGCCAATTCCATCTTTTCGCCATCTAAAATATAGCTATCTTTAAGCCTTATATATTCCTCTTCATTAAAAAATCTTTCCTTTTGAATTCTTGTCATATATAAGATATCTAGTTCGTCTATTATATCTTCTAGTTTTTCAACTTCTTTAAATTCTATATTATTTTTTGCTAATATTTCTTCTCTTATATAAATTGGTATAGATAATTCTTTGGGTGAAATTAAGATAAATTTAGTTCCTTCATACCTTGACATAGCTTTTATAAGTGAGTGCACTGTCCTTCCATTTTTTAAGTCACCACAGATTCCTATGGTATGATTTATTAATCCATCTTTTAAAGATTCTATAGTTAAAAGATCTGTTAATGTTTGAGTTGGATGCTGATGTCCTCCATCTCCTGCATTTATTACAGGCACCTCTGAGTACATACTTGCAAGTTTAACAGAACCCTCCATGGGATGTCTCATAGCTATTATGTCAGAATATATAGATACCATTGTTATAGTATCTGCTAAAGTTTCTCCTTTTGCAGTAGAACTTGAATTTGGTTCTGAAAATCCCAAAATTTTACCCCCAAGTCTCATCATGGCAGCTTCGAAACTAAATCTAGTTCTTGTACTTGGTTCATAAAATAACGTGGCTAAAATTTTTCCATCACAGATATGAGAATATTCTCTTGGATTTGCTATTATTTGATGTGCTAACTTAAAAATTTCTTGTAGTTCTTCTTTTGAAAAATCCATTGGGTCGATTAAATGTTTGCTTTTCATATTCATTTACATCACTCCTTGTTAACATCTCTGTGTTAAATTTAAAGGTATATTAATTTAGTTATATATTATAATTTGCACAAAAAAACCTTCCTTAATTTCAAGGAAGGTATGATAAGCCTACATAAAAGTATTTTTACTTTTACAATTTCTTCCTTGTTAATCTCTCTGGATTAATTTAAAGGTAATCTTTTTTCATTAGAATAACACTTATATAATTTATTGTCAAGAAAGTATTAACAAGAAAATTTAAAACTTTTTTATTTTTAATATATTAAATTTGTATCACTTTTATGCTTAATTACATATTATACATTATGCAAGTAACACAAATAAATTTTATCAAAACTAAAGATAAAAGGAGAAATTTATATGTCTAAATATTATGGCAGTGACTATAATTATGATGAATTAATTAATGGTTCTTATAAGAATTGTACTTGTAATAACTCTAATAATTATGATGACAATAATTATATTAAATTATTATATCAACTTCAAGAACAACTTCAAGTTCAAGCTCAACTTCAAAAACAACTTCAAGAGCAACTTCAGCAACAACTTCAACAGCAAGAACAAATACAAGCTCAAGTTCAAGCTCAGCTTCAGGCTCAAATTCAACTTCAGGCTCAAATTCAAGCTCAACTTCAAGCTCAACTTCAAGCTCAACTTCAAGCTCAGCTTCAAGCTCAAGCTCAAGAAACTACAACTACAGATACCGATACAACTAGCAATAATCAACCAATAAATATTAATATTACAGTAACTAATGGGCTTACTTCAACTGAAGCTGAAACAGAAACTACTAGTGCTGGCTCTACTTCTGGAGCTAGCGGAGGTGGCGGTGGCGGCGGCGGCGGTGCTGCTGCTAATAACGATAACCAATCTGCTTTAGGTGCTGCCACTGGTAATGATAATGCTGTTGTCCCAGTAAATGTTGATGATATAAATTTAACAATATAGAATTGAATTGATTTTAAGAAAAATCTTTTTGGTAGCTTTGTTTCTTATTAATATGTTTAGTTTATTAATTTAATATTAATTATAATAATTTTTATGGTCTTACTAGAGTTAAAATTCTAGTAAGACTTTTTAAGCTATAAAAATTGACTCTTAAATATTAATAATTATTATATTTTATTATAAAATTCAAAATTCTATATAAAAAAGCACTAGTAAATCTAGTGCCTTAATTACATGTATCTTACCTTATTTAAATTTTACATATTATTACTATATAATATATTTTTATAAGTATATTACTGATTAGTAATTTCATTATAGCTATTATTTATTCTAGCTTTGAGTTAACACAACTCATTATTAATTTACTTAATTGATTTAGTTTCTTTGATGTTAATTGCATGAAAAGATTCTCATTGGATTATTATTTTCTTGGATTATTAAAAGTCGGTGCTGTAGGATCTGGTGCTTTATGCTCTGGTCCTGGAGTTGATAAATCAAAATAAAGTTTAGAATCTTCCGTAACACCAAAATCCTTATTTGATCCAGTATTCTGAACTTTGTTAAGTGCTTCTCTAAATAAAGCATTATGAGCTTCTTCTCTATTTAATAAGAAATCTATTGTTGCTCTTACTTCTTTGTCTTCAATTTGGCGATATAAATATTCATATACAACTTTAGCTCTTTGTTCAGATGCTATATTAGAAAGCAAATCCGCTACTAAATCTCCGGTACAAGATACATAATCGGAAGTCCATGAATATCCAGATGAATTAATTAATAATGGTGATAATCCACCTAAAACATGACCTTGTATTTCTCCAGAGACTACAGTCTTATAATCTACATCATGACCATTCAATAAATTTATAGTTGTAGCTACCATTTCCATATGGCTTAATTCTTCAGCAGCTATATCAAGAAATAAATCTTTTATTTCTTGATCTTTTATTCTGAAACTTTGGGACATATATTGTAATGCTGCTTTTAACTCTCCATTAGCTCCCCCTAACTGCTCTTGTAATAATACTGCGTATTGTGGGTTAGGTCTTTCTACTTTTACTTCATGTAACAATTGCTTTTTGTGTTCAAACATTTTTATTCCTCCATAAAAATTATTTCAGAATTATGTTACCCCATACTTGACTTATTATTCTAAATAAAAATAAGGATAATTATATAACTATCCTAATTTTTATTTGAAAAATTATTATTTTTTAATTCTACTAGATAATACTTTTCTTAACATTTCATATATAAATTTATTGACTTAATGCCAATTATTCATAACATTATCCCACATCATCTTTCCACACTTAGCTAAAGTAACAGTTCCATAAACACTATTAGGAATCCCCATAGATAATAGTGTGAATGTGAAGTTTCCTTTTGATAGCCTAATCAATTCCGTATCATTTTCCACACCATTTTTGTCACCAGTTTTGCTAGAAATTTCATATTTTAAGTCATCTGGAATATACAATGCTAATTTATTCTTTATTTGCTGCCTTGTTAAAATATCTATTAACATTTGACTATTTTCTTTACTTAAATATGTTGAATTGTATAAATGTCTCCATACCTTTGCAAGATCTAGTGCACATGTTATATTTTCAACTTCATTTTTTACTTTTCTCTCATCAGTGGTTTTTCTATTTAATACTGTATTTTTCAATCCCATTTCTTCTATGTTTTTATTTATTTTATCCATTCCTACTATATCTATTATTTTGTTTGCAGCAGTGTTATCGCTTTGAATTAACATTGCAACAAGTAATTCGAAGACAGTATATTCTCTTTCATTAAACTCATGAATTATTCCAGTTCCAAAGACCTTATCTTTTCCATCTATTCTAATTTTATCTAGAAAATCTATCTTTTTATCTTCTACTGCTTTTATTAATGATACAGCTATAGGCAACTTCATACAACCTGCTGCTACCATTTGAACGTTTTCATTGTACCCATAGATATATCCACTCTTCAAATCCTCAAAGAAAAATCCATATGTCCCAATTCTTGATTCTAAATATTTCTTTATTTCTTTCATAATACCCTCCAGCTTTCTTTCCTGTAATCTCTGCCTATTAAAATTATATCATATTGTCAGAAAATTTTGAAGTATCAAATAAAAGTTTATATAACTTTTATTTAGTTTTTATTCATTTTTAATATTAAAAATAGTGGTAGAGTTTAACTCTCTACCACTTATTTTCTACTTAATCGGCAAAAGAAATTCCTATTTTTTTCGCAATTTTTACTAATTCTCCATTTGGATCAACTAATTTTGATTTTTGTCCTATAACATTTTCTAAGCTATCACTAGATATTTTCCCATCTTTAAGACAAACCATATCACCAAATTTACCTTCATTAATTAGTTCTACTGCTCCAACTCCATATCTTGTTGATAAAATTCTATCATATGTTGACGTTATTCCACCTCTTTGAATATGTCCAAGAACTGTACATCTTATTTCTTTGTCTGGTAATACTTTTTCTAAATCACCTGCTAATTTATTTCCTATTCCTCCAAGTCTAATTGGATCTGGGCTATCCGCAACTATTTTAGCAACTACTACATCCCCGTCTTTTGGCTTTGCACCTTCCGCTACTACTACTATACTAAATCTTTTTCCTTCTGCTTCTCTTTCCTTAACCTTATCTGCGATTTTATTTATATCATAAGGGATTTCTGGCAATAATATAACATCTGCAGAACCTGCAATCCCAGATTCTAATGCTATCCAACCTGCACCTCTACCCATAACTTCACAAATCATTACTCTATGATGAGATTCTGCTGTAGTATGAAGTCTATCTAAAGCTTCTGTAGCTACATCTATAGCTGTATTAAATCCAAAAGTTACATCTGTTGACGCTAAATCATTATCAATGGTTTTTGGCACACCTATTACTTTAACACCTTTTCTTGCAAAATCTCTTGCTGATGTTAAAGTACCATCTCCTCCTATTACAACTAATACATCTACTCCTTCTTTTTTTAGGTTTTCTACACCTACATCTGATACATCTTTTTTTATCATAGATCCATTTTCTTCTACTAAATAATCAAATAAATTGTCTTTATTTGAGCTATATAATATAGTTCCTCCCCTATGAAGAATACCTGATACACTTTCTAAAGTTAGAGGTACGAAATCATTATTATACAATCCTCTGTATCCAAACTTATAACCTATTACTTCCATTCCATAGTTTAATATTGCTGTTCGTGTTACCGCTCTTATAACTGCATTTAATCCTGGACAATCTCCACCACCTGTTAGTAACGCTATTTTCTTAATTTGTTGTGACATTTAAAATTCCCCCTACTCCTTCAGTAACTTTTAAATTGACTATACATTTAAAATTTTCTGTTAATTCATTTTAAAAAAATTTAACAACTTTAAATGTTGTTTATGCAATTGTTTTCAAAATGTTATTTACTCTCTTACTTAATGATAGCATAAAGATTTTATGCTGAAAAGTAGAATAATTATATTTTTAATAATTTTTTTCATTTTGGTAATTTTTATCTAATTATCTTTTAATTTATATAAAAATTATCAAAAGTCTTGATATAAGGTATGCATTACCTTATAATATGATTATATTTATTTTGAATGAGGGGGATTATTTATGCTTAACTTTAACGAAGAATTTTTAAAACTTGAAGAAGATAAAAATACTTTAAAAAAACTAAAAACAAAGCTTTCTAATATCGATTTAGAAATTACTAAAACAAACACATCATTAAAAGAATTGAAAAAGATATTATCTAAAGAAGAAAAGGATGTTTCTAATTTAGAATCATTTAGTTTAAGTTATATTTATTATAAAATTAAAGGTTCTCTAGATGAAAAATTGTCAGAGGAAAAGATTGAATTCTTACAAGCTCAAGCAAAATTTTTAGAATGTGAAGATTATTTAAATAGACTTGCATCAGATAAGAAAAAAATATTAAATAATATTTCTGAACTTGGAGATATAGATTTAAAACATGAAAATCTTTTAAATACATCTTCCCAGTATATTTTAAATTTAAATAATGAAAGTAGTAAAGAAATTTCTTTACTTTTAGACAAAATGAAATCTGCTTCTTTAAATCTAAAGGAAATTCAAGAAGCTATTTTTGAAGGGAATAAGCTTGTCCCTTATATAGATGAAGCTATTTCCCATTTAAATAGTGCTCAAAATTGGGGAATTTATGATATGCTAGGCGGAGATTTCTTAGCCACAATGGCTAAACGCTCTAAAATGGAGGATGCCTCAAAATCAATTAATGATATTAAAATTATGCTAAATAGATATAATACTGAACTCTCTGATCTAAGTGATGAAATTAGTATTTCATTAAATCTTAATAGCTTCGATGGAATAATGGATTATATTTTTGACAACTTTTTTACTGATTATTTTATTCAAGGTAAAATAAATTCTGCTTTAGATTCCACAAGAAATTTACAGTCTAAAGTAAATATGATTCAATCTAATTTAACAAATAAATCTAAAGATTATAGTAAAAAAATTGAGTATTTAAAAAATGCTTTGGAAATCGAAATAAAAAAATATTAAAAAATATCTTATAAATATAATAAATAGGACTAATAATTTAAAAAGATAATTATTAGTCCTACTTATTATATTGTTAAAGTTACTATTCCTGCAACAGATAATGCTAATAAAACAATACCTGCAATAATTCTATAAATAGCAAATATTCTCATTGGTTTCTTCTTTAGGTAGCTTACAAACATATCCATAACTATTAATGCCACTATAAATGCTACTATGAAGCCAACAATCAATGCAACTACATATGTAGAATTCATTATTGAAAAATCAAAATTAGATAAATCCATAATTGATGAGCCTACCATAGCTGGAATTGCTAAAAAGAATGAGAATTCTGCCGCTACTGGAGTTGAAAGGCCTGCAATCCATCCACCCATTATTGTTGATGCACTTCTTGACATTCCTGGCCACATTGCTAAAATTTGAAAAAGTCCAACCTTTAATGCTTGTATTGGAGTTAAATCAAAAACATCCATAGTTTGATAACTTCTTCTTTTGGAGGCCTTATTCCTGTACATATTCTCTATTATAATTAATAATATACCTCCAACTATGAATCCAACTACAACTGCTGACGGTTTAAATAAGCCTTTTATTTTATCGTATAAAGTTACTCCTACAATTAAAGCTGGAATGGATCCTATTATTACATTTATTCCAAACTTAAAACCTGAGTGCCCTTTTTTACCTAATGTAAATATATATGTAAAAAATTCAACTACAGCTTTCCAAAGTTTATTCCAATATAATACTACCACCGCCAATATTGCTCCTAGCTGAATAACTACTTCAAACATTTTGGCAAATTCTTCTGCTCCAACTGCTCCTGATCTAAATCCTATTAAACTTCCAACTAAGATCATATGTCCAGTGGATGAAACTGGTACAAATTCTGTAAGACCTTCTACTACAGCTATCACTATAGCCTTAATTATATAGATAAAATCTAAACTCATTCTTTTTCCTCCCTTTAAGACCTGTTTTATTTACAACAAATCCTATTATACCTTTATAATTCCAAGCTGTCTATTCATTATCTACTATTAAATCTTAAAATTATATTAAAGAAATCAAAAGATAAGTACAATTTTTAAATTCATTTGCTATTACCACTCTATTTCTATGCTACTTTCTATATTTTCACCATCCAAAGAAATTTCTATTGTATTAACTCCTTTTGATAATATTAAATCTGAATATTTTTTTACTTTTTTAAACTCTTTATTATTTTCTCTTATATAATATTCATCAACTATTTTTCCATTTTTAAAGGCTCCAACTATAAAGTTTTCTTCTTTATCTTGTTTAGGTTCCTCTTGCTCTTCTTGTTTTTTCATTAAAATAATATACGATTTTTCATCTTCTATATATGTAGTGTCAATAGGATTTCTATTCATTAACTCTTTATTTTGTGTAAATACTGTAGGTGGAATATAACTTCCTTTAAATTTAATATTTATATCATTCTCACTTTTAATATAAGTTATATAACTATTACTTTTTTTCATATCCGTGGTATTGTCTATGTTTATAGTGTATGTGTACAATACTTTTTTCAACATTGGTATATAATCACTTCTATTACTATTACCTGTATAATTTAAATTTCTTATATCTGTATCTAAAAGTTCCATAGCACTACAAGGAAAACCCTTTTCATCAAAGTATCCTCTATCTATAAAATCTATCATTATCCACTTATTATCTTCTTTACTCCAATATTCAACTACATAATAAGCCTTTTGTTTATTAAAATTTGTATCTGTTCTCTTAAATACTCCAAGTCTTGCAGTATATCCAACACTTTCAAGGAAATCTCTATATATTATTCCAAGATCTCTAGCTGATGCTTTTTTTGAGTCGCCTTTTTCTTTTAATATATCATATCCATTTATTCCTTGAGAACTAGAAATATCATCAAATGTTATAATTTCATTTAAGATCTCTGATACCTTAATGGCTTTTTTTAATTTATCTTTTTCTCCATCTAACTTCTCTTCTATGCTATACATTTGTTTTAATATTTTTATTTTTTCATCATCTTCATCTCCATAAAAAAATATAATATTATTTTCGTTATATATATTGTCCCATTTTTTTATAATAATTTCACTTTTATTATTTATCTTAAAAATAAATATAATTCCTAAGGCAATTATTAATCCTACAACAATCAATCGAATAAAGCTTTTAGATTTTTTCAAATAAATCCCTCCATAAATTAGTTATTAATATAATACTATCAGAAAATACACCACTTTTCTATAAAAAAGTGGATATATCTAAATTTGCTTATGACCTGACTTTTTTCCAATTCACCACAAATTTACATATATTAACTCAAAAACTGAAAGAATGAATTTATAAAAGTTTACCATATAAACTACTTTTTATAAATTTTTAATAGAAAAAAGTGCCCTTAGGCACTTTTTAGTAAACTAACTTTATTCCTGATAATTTAAAGTCCTGTGAACTATCTTTTAAGAATTGTTCATAAATTTCTTTTGATTTATTATAATTTCCTACAATGGTATTTTTAGTTGCTTCATCCATAGTTGTAGAAATTTCCTCATAAGCCGCCTTTATATTTTCATATCCTCTTGCTATGTCTTTTTCTACCATTAAATAGTACCATCCAGCATTATTTAGGGAAATTACATCTTTCTCATTCATTGCATAAGCTTCACGTATTAAGTTGATTCCTTCTTCATTATTTCCTTGGGTTAAATATACAGCTCCTAAAGTTCTATAATATTCCTGATTATCTTTTTCTATCTTTATAGCTTCTTTCAAATTTAATGCTGCATCATCCCATTTTTCATCAATTATATCTAGCCTAGCCAATTTGTAATATAATTTACTATTATCTACTTTTATATTTAATGCTAATGAATAATAATCTCTTGCTTTTTCATTATTTGACTCATAATTAGAATAATAATTAGCTATTCTCATTATTGTTTCATAATTATAAGGCTCTTTTTGCATTGCTGTCCTAAAATACGCTTCAGTTGGTTTAATATTTCCCTTTTTTAATAATATATCTGTAATCAAACTTCCATAACTGTTAGGATAATTATTATTTTTAACTATACTCTTTTTAGCTAGATTAAAGGCTTCATCATATTTCTCATTGTAAAAAGATCTTAATGAAGATAAATAATACTCTATATATGAATCTTTTTTATCATTACTTGCTTTTCTTACAGCATCACCCAAATAATCTTCTGCTTCCGATTCTCTGTTAGAATTTTTAAATATTTCAAAATTTATATAATCTGTTGATATTCCATTTATATTTTCATCTTCTAATTTTATAATTAATTCTTCAGCTTTTCCTATATTCTCTTTAGAAATAGAATTTGCTTTTGCTAACATCATTTTATATGCTGCTTCTTCTGGATTTGCTTCTATTTTTTTCTCTATAGATTTAATTAACATATCTTTATCAAATGAATACATATCGTCTATAACATCATATATTTTCATTTCATTTCTATCTAAATTCCATGCATCTTTTAATAATTCTAATCCATTTTCCCATCTATTTATTAGCATATTCATATTAGACAAAATACATATATCATAAGAAGAATTTTTATCCAAAGGATAATTTTCTGTTAATCCTTCTGCTTTGTATATATGATTATTAGCTATATAAGCTGAAAATAAAGTTTTTAATATATCTTTATTAGAACCATAGTCATTTATGTATTTCTCTCCAAATGAAATAGCTTCATCATATTCTTTATTCATAATAAAAGTAAATAGCATTGAATTAATTAGTTCTATATCTTTATCCCTATACTTATCAAAGCCCTCTTCTTTTATTATTCTATCTCTCTTTATAATTGATTCCTTTAGAAGAGAACTTGATTTCTTAACATCCCCTTTTAAGGAATATATATCAGCAGCCTTAACTGTCCATATTGGCCAATTATCATCTTTTTGCATTTTATTATATTCTTCTATTGCTTCATCATATTTATTTTCATAATATAGATATTCAGCTCTATTTTGGGTTATGTCAACTTCTTCAACTGTGGTAAATCCTTTTATACATAGTATCATAATAAGTGTTATGATACATGAGCCCCCTATGATGACAATAGGTTCTACATACTTATTCTTTTTATTAGCTTTTCTATATTTATCTATTAAATTAGCACTTGTCCTATTAATTACTTTGCTAAGTTTTCTAAAAAACGATTTCAGATACTTTTTTGTAGTAGAAAAAAGTTTTTTTATTTCATTCATGACTCTCTCCACCTTTTCATTTAATCTACATAATTATAAGCTAATATACATTTTAGCAGATTTTTTTAATATTTACAATTGAAATATTTACAAAAATTCCCCATTAACTAACTTTTTTTTAAGTAAATTAAATAAAAATGTAAAAATTTAGTGCTAACAACATATTAAAATTAAATTTAAAAAGCTAATAATATATACTACTATTAGCTTTTTAAAATCAACATTAATTAATATTCTTTAATTTTTCTTCTAATCTCGAAACAACTTTATACATAACAAAGGCTATTATAGAAAGAATTACTATACTCATCATAACCATATCTAACTGTGAAATTTGACCACCATATACTATTAAGAATCCTAAGCCTTCTCTTGCAACTAAAAATTCACCCATAATTACACCTACCCAGGATAATCCAACATTTATTTTAAGTGCAGAAATTAAAACCTGGATATTAGCTGGAAATACAAGATATTTTAATGTTTGAAATTTTGTTGCTTGAAGTGTTTGCATAAGCTTTAGTTTTCCCTTATCAACTTCATTAAATCCAGTTAAAACTGTTATTATTGTTGTTACTATTGAAATAAGAAGTGCTATTACTATTATAGCTGTCATCCCATTACCCACCCAAAATATTACAATTGGTGCAAGTGCAACCTTTGGCAATGCATTTAGCACTACTAAGTATGGATCTAAAACTTTTGATGTAAAAGGGGATGACCATAATATAATAGCTATAAAGGCTCCAAGTAATGTTCCTAACATAAAACCTAATACAGTTTCATAACAGGTTACTAATATATGCTTTAAAAGTGTTCCTTCTTTTACAAAAGATAAAAATGAATTAATTATTCTAGTAGGGCTCGATGTTAAAAAAGGATCTATCCACTTTAATCTTGCTGCAACTTCCCATAAAGCAATGAATACTACTAATATGGCTATTCTAAATATAGCTACTTTTATTCTATCTCTTTTTATTTTTTTTATATAATCTTCATGTTCTTTACTCATTTACTGCATCAAGCTCCTTCCATAATAAATTAAAGTACTCGTTAAACTCTGGCTCTTTTCTCCTTTGAAATGGAGTTGCTTCAGTATTCTTAAAGTTTATCTCCACATCTAATTTTAAGTTTGCTGGCCTTTTAGTAAGGATTATTATTCTATTTGAAATTGCTATCGCTTCTCCTAAATCATGTGTAACCATAATTGCTGTTTTTCCTTCTCTTTTTATTATGCTTTTCACATCATCACAAACTTTAAGTCTTGTCTGATAGTCTAAAGCTGAAAAAGGCTCATCTAAAAGAAGTACATCTGGATTTAGCGCAAGAGTTCTAATAAGAGCAACCCTTTGCCTCATTCCTCCGGAAAGCTCTGTTGGTTTATGGTCTTTAAACTTTGATAACTGATAATTTTCTAACAACCTATCTGCTCTATCTATATTTTCTTTGCTATCTAAGCCTTTAATCTTTAACCCTAATAATACATTGCTTCTTACTGAAAGCCATTCAAATAAATAATCTTTTTGAAACATGTATCCCATTTTATCTAATCTATTTTTTATATCTTTATCTGTATATAATACATCCCCTTCAGATGGTTTTAACAGTCCACTAATAATATTTAAAAGTGTTGATTTTCCACATCCTGATGGACCTATTATACTAACAAATTCTCCTTTTTCTATTGAAAAATTTAAATTTTCTATTGCTTTTGTCTCATCTTTTAAAGAATGATACGTTAAACTCACATTTGATATATTTATTAAACTCAAATTTGTGCCCCCTTTCTAATTTATGTAAATCTTGATAGAAAGAAGTTTATTGGGGCTGTCAGAAAGACAGCTCCATTAAAAATTTATTTAGATTTTACGGCTTCTTCCGCAAAAGTATTATTAACAATCTTCTCAAATTCAGGTCTGTCTTGTAACAAACTACTATCATAACCTTCTATTACATCCATTAATCTATTTAAATCTTCTTCTGCAATTGATGGATTAGTTGCTATTGCATTTATTTTTCTATAATTTTTAACAACTGAGACTATTATCTCTTTATCAGTCCCAGGGAAAAATGAAATTATTGAATTAGCTACTTCTTCATCACTATGTGTTTCAACCCACTTTTGTCCTTTATATATTGCATTAGTAAATTTTTGTACTATTTCAGGGTTCTTGTCCATATAAGATTTAGTTGTATAAAAACAAGTATATGGTAAATCTCCAACGGCTTCTCCAATTGAAGCTATTATCTTTCCACTACCTTCTTTTTCAAGCATAGAAGCTGTTGGCTCAAATAAATTAACATATTCTCCAACTCCTGACTTAAAGGCTCCAGCTGTTGCTGTGAAGTCGATATTAGTTACTAATGATACGTCCTTTCTAGGGTCTAATCCGTGATTTCTTAACACATACTCAAAAGCCATTTGTGGCATTCCACCTGGTCTTGCCCCTATTATTTCAACCCCTTTTAAGTCTTCCCATTTGAAATTTGGATTTTCTTCTCTACCAACTAAAAATGATCCATCTGTTTTGGTTAGTTGTGCAAATAATACTGGATAATCTTCTCTACCTTGATTGTGTATATATATTGCTTGCTCAGGTCCAGAGAAACCTATATCTACATTTTTACTTAAAAGTTGCTGCATTGTTTTGTCTGCAACACATTCTTTTACACAAGTATTTATATGAAATTAAATTTAGATACGAGCTATCTAAAGAAATGAATATATGAATTGTCTTTAATTTATTTTGATTTGGATTTCTTCATTATATATAGTTAGATTTTTAATTAATTATAATATTTTATTTTATTATTATCTTCCGTTGCATTTAATAAAATTATCTATTTCCTTTATGGCTAGAGATCTAAAGAATTCACTAGCTGAAATATGTTTTAAATCACAATACTTTTTGATTAATTGTTTTTCTTTAGAATTAAGTCTAAATTCAAATCTCTCATCTAATATTATATCCTTTTCTTCCTTTTTAAAGATGAAATTGATCAACTCCATTATTTTACTCATTGCTCTCCCCCACGTCTATTTTAATTAGTTATTAAAAATATAGGCTTGTCCGTACATGTATGGACATTACGGACATACTCCATTACTTTTTATTCCTCTTTTTGCATTACATTGGCATGAATTATATCTGGCAAAGGTATTAATCCTAGTAACATATCCTTAACTGTTACAGATGGAACTGAATACTCTTGTAACTTGCTATAAAGCTTCAATTCCTTTTCCTTATTTTTAGAGAACTCTATTATTATTATTATTATTTCTGCCATATTGCATCTCCTAAATATTGCTTAGTAGTACATTGCATGCCGAAGTAATATGTTGTAGAACCACAAAATGGAAAGGTACATAGAAAGTCTATGTACCTTTTTATTTATTTTTGTATTTTTAATCCTGACATCTTTAGATATTGCCCTTCTTGAATTGTCAAATAAGTATCTGCTTGAACATTTTCATTAGTAACAATACCTTCTATATTATGTCTACTATCAGTAGATACCTCGTAATAACCAAATCCGCTTGAACTATCTAATATTACTTTATATTCTCCTGCAGGAATATCTGTACCTACTTTATACATACCAGATTTATATTCTCCATCTTTAGGAACAACTGATGGTGCTGAGGCAACTGGATACATATCAGCTCCTGTCATTTTAAAGTATTCTCCATCATTTAATGTAACATAACTATTACTACCACTTGTTAAATTATCATTAAATACTATACTTTCTAATGCTCCAGTACTATCACTAGCACATTCAATATAAGTTAATGATTTTGAAATAACTAGATATTCACCAGCTGGAATATCTGTACCAATTTTATACGTTCCTGATTTAATTTTAGAATCTTCTTCTTTTGGTTGCTCCTTTTCATCTTGTTTAGATTCATTTTCTTTGTTATCTGTATTTGTATCTGAAGAAGTTATTTGTGTATTATTCCCTGTATTATCCTTGTCCTTTTCTCCTTTAGGTACACTTAAAATAAAGATAATTATTACAATTAACCAGAACCACCATCTTTTATAAATTTTTTTCTTTTTTCCTTCCCTTTTCATAAATTCATCCCCTCTCTTTTATATTGTATAATATATGTAAATTATGTCAATATTTAAATTTTGTCACTACTCTTTCTTGTTTAATTATATTTATCTAAAATAAAAAGACTATTAAATAAGATTTCTCTTACCTATTAGCCTTTTTATTATGCTATTTATTTTATTAATCTTATATCTATAAAACTCTTCTTCCTTCATTAAAACCATAAATATTTGAAATTACAACTTTATAAGCTAAGCCAGGAGTATTACCAAGGTCATCTCCTTGTGCATTTATATATTGACCATTTCCTACGTAAATTCCAACATGATTATAATTATTAGTTATAACTAAATCACCTACTCTTAGATCACTTATATTTGATACTTTGGTTCCAACACCTCTTTGACTTGACATATATGATGAAATTACTCTAGGTAGATATATACCAACTGATTCCCTATATACGAATTGAGTAAATCCAGAACAATCAAAACTATTTGGACCAGTTGCACTCCAAACATATGGCTTGCCTAAATGCTCCTTTGCTTCAGCAACTACCTTTTCTCCCTGAGTTTGTGATTGTACTACAGTTCCATCATACATTGCAGCTAATCTAATAGCTTGTCCATTATAGTTTCCAACAGTAACTCTACCTTTTATCCTATCTGCCTCATAATTATTTAGATCATTTATTTTTCTATCAGTAAACTTACTATTATCATTCATTTCTAATGTAAATATTCCAGTTACATTGTTTCTATAATCATATAGTGCTATTATTTTGTCTTTACTTCCATTTTTATTATGTGTTGCTACTACTTTTCCATCTATTTGAGATGCCGCAAAAGATGATGATTCCCAAGTTAGTTTGTCTGAATATACATTATTTGTATTATATAAAGACCATACTTTTGTTGTTGCATTCCCATAATCATAGAACATTGCTACCTCATCTTTACCATCCCCGTTGAAATCACCTGCTACTGTTTTATTTCTCATACAGTTTGAATTGTATGTTTTGCATTCCCACGCATACCTATCTGTAAAAGTTCCATTTGAATTCATTTTTAATTCGAACATTCCAGTAACATTATTTCCATAATCATAGAAAATTAACACTTCATCTTTTCTATCTCCATCAAAATCTCCAGCTACCATAGCTGTAACCCTATCACCTGTAAAACTCTTTGAACTCCATACTGATTTATCACTAAATGTTTGTTCATCTGAATTTAATGAAAATTGAAACATAGTTACAGTTGCATCTTTATAGTCATAAAGTGCTACTATTTCATCCTTCCCATCTCCATTAAAGTCACCTGATACCACCCTTCCTGTAATACTATCAGCATTAAATTTTCCAGTCCAAGAACTCCAAGCTGTAGGCGACTGGTAAACTCCACCAGATTCATAGAAACGATGCATTTTTGTTGTTGAATTTCCATAATCATAAAATGCAGCAATTTCATCTTTGCCATTACCATCAAAATCTCCAGATACAACTCTATCTTTTACTTCTTCTGGATCATAATTAGCTCTAGTTTGAGTCCATAAATCTGCTGTACTATTAAAATTATTGATATCCCAAGAGTTAATTCTGATTATTCCATCTCCTCCAGCATTATATGCCTTGGCTTCTTCTGAATGTAAAAAACCTAATGAAAAAATTGATGTAAAAACCGCAACAGCTAAAAATGTTCTAAGTTTTTTCTTAATCATTAAATTACCCCCTTCTATTTTATATTTACATATTACCATATTATGTAAATTAAATAAATAATATTCTTTTTACCCTCAAAGATAAAGGATAGTAAGTAAGATTTCTCCCACCTACTATCCTTAATAATTATCTATTAACTGTTGCATTTTTTCTTATATAAGCTCTTGCACCATCTATATCTAAAGCGTAATAACCACTCATTTCAAATCTAGCAGTTATTAATTCATTAGTGTAGAATGGCTTTATTTCTTTGCTCCATACTCTACATGGATATTCTGTTACTTGTAGTCTAAATCTTCTATATCTTTCATCAGTTAATCCTATCAACTTAACATTTTCTTTTTCTACCCAACACCTTTTCCCATCTAATTCTATAGCGTAGGCCCATTGATTTTCAGCATCTGCAGTTAATAAATCTCCCTTGTTAAATATCTTAACTTCTCCATCATATGACATTGCATCTTCTTTCATTTTTAATGGCAATGGAAATTTACTAACTTCTATTTTTTTATTTGCTATTGCCTCTGCAATAGTTTGTCCAATTTTGTCTGGACCTAATTTTTTATATAAAGCGACATCTTCTGTAGCTTCTACAAAACATACCTCCACAATAATACTCGCCATATTAGTTGCCCTTAGTTCATATAGCTGATTACTTTCTTTTACTCCTCTGTTTACAAATCCTAATCCAGCTATAGCATTTACTATTCTTGCTGCTACTTCTTCATCTAGTTTAATATTATCTGACTTACTATACACCCATGTTTCAGTTCCTATTGCGCCATTATAGCTATCGTACGCTTTATTAAAATGAATTGATATAAATAAATCTGCACTCCAATTATTAGCCTTATTTACGCCATAGACTAAATCACTATTTGAATCCATATTGCTTGGAGTTACATCTAGTACCTCATGACCTAATTGACCTAAATACTTAATTACAGAATCTTTTACTTTTCTATCTTCTGTTGTTTCATCTATTAATCCACTTGCTCCTGGTGCTTGAAAGTTGTGTCCTCCCCTTACTGTTATTTTCATATTTACCAGCCTCCTTGTAATTTATATTATGAAAAGTATTATATTATTGTTCAAAATAAAGAAGCAAAATTTACTCTTGCTCTTTAGTTTCTTTTATAGCTTGTCTAGTTGAACTTTGTCCAAAATAAAAAGCTATAACCATACTAAATATAGTTAAAAATTCAGTAGCTCCTATTAAACCCTTTAAAGCTAATATTGAAAATACTATAGTTAATATCAAAGCTATTATCTTTTTAATTTGTAATAATTTCTTTAATGTTTCCATCTTTATCACTTCCTTTCTTCAACTTTAATTTTTATTTCCTTAACATCTTCTTGAATATTTTCAACAACACTAAACTTATTTGCCATTGCATCTAATAGATCCTGGTATCTCTTTTCTCTCTCCCCTGTTGTTTTAAGAACATAGATTAATAGAAATACAAATAATGCATATCCTAATCCTTGTCCTATTGCTGCTTGCATTAAAGCATCCATCTTACACCCGCTTTCTTATAAAATAAAAAGAACCCACATTTGTAAGTTCTTAGCTATTAATTTATAGAATTTTCTCTGTCTAATAAGAATTTATTTATTTTACTTATGCTATCAAGAATATCAGAATCTAATACTATACAAGTAGCTCTTTCATTAGATTTAACCAGAGTTCCATTTTCATCTATCTCTGAATAGGTATAGCTAAGTCTTTCCCCTTCTGCTGTTGTATGTGCTGTAAAGCTTGTTATTTTTTTTATGTTAGACAACATTAATCAACTCCATTTCATAATAATTAAAATACTCACTTGCTAACTCATCGTAATTTACTTCTTTATCGTGTTCTATATTATTTAAGTATTCTTCTGTTATATTTATTCTTTCTTGTTCTAACCTTTCTGTTTCATATCCCTTTTGCTTAGCTGAAAATCTCCATCCAAATTTAAGGTTAGAAGTACCTTTTACTACAAAGTAGTTTTCTGTTCTTTCTAATACAAATAAATTGCCTTCTCCATACTTCTGCAAAAATACTTGATAACTACATTTAGTATTAATAGTCTCTGCCATAATTGGATCTAAATAGATGTAACATAATCCGGTTTTATCTATAACTCCTTCTCCTATATCTTCAAATAGAGCATCTGCGCTTTCTATGGCATTTAATTTTACTCCACCGTAATTTTGCGCATTAACTAACCTAGCCTTAGATCCTGTTGCTGCAAAGTTACCATTTATATATGTGTTAGTATTAAAGTAAGTAGGGTAATTATTCCCTGCTAAAATATAAGCTAGTATACCACCGGTATTTGATTGTACTTTTAATCCATCATCTTTATTGGTAACTGAAACTTGCATAACTAATTTATTTTGCGCTCCGAAAATAATTGGTACATTTGATCCAGCACTAGATCCCAAATAAATAGCATTTGGTGTATAAACCCTATCTTGAAAATTTACAGCTGAATTAAATACTGCACTCTCAAGTACTCTTATAGGTGATGGGTAAGTAGGATTTTTAGCATACTTATCAAATACAATATATGAACCATATGTTCCATCCGGCCTCCTATAACCTAAAGTCATATATCCTTCATTGTGATGTGCTAGAGAAAGTCCTCTTACATTTGGATAGTCTGTTAAATAAGAACTATATATTATTCCAAGTTCCCTTCCATTACGTTCCCAATCATAAAAATATATGCTTGTATCTTGTATTTTTATTGCATCAACACCATTCCAATTCTTATTTATAAATGTTCCTGCTATAGTTAAATTACCATTTGTATCTCCAGTTAAAACCTCTTGATTAGATTTATTTAATATCTTTATAGCACCATTTTTTACAGTAAAGCCTGTTTTATCTAATACTGTAGTTACTGTAGATATAGAAGCAGTCCCACCATTTATTGCATCACTTATAGATTGTGTTATCTTCCCTGGTTGTAGATTTATCTCCGCTGTTGCCATTCTACTAGAAAGACCATTTATATTACTATCTATATCCTCCGGAGCAGGTGTCCAATCTGTGGCTTTTACACCTTTTTCTACTTTTATATTATCAAAAGTAGCTTCTCCACCTTGCACAAGCAATACTATTTGTAAAGTAACAACATCACTAGGTATGGTTACTAGATATTCAATCTTTTTATAATCTCCAGTTACATTTAATGTTATAGGAGTAGGACCCCCTGCAATAGATCCATCAGCTCTATAATAATTACATGCTAATTTTACTGATGAACTAGTATTTACAACTTGCAAAACTTTAACAAACCCACTAATAGCAATTTTACTATTTGGATTAACACTTATGTTTTGTCTTAGTGTTTGATACTTACTACCTGTTGTTTCTTTTATTCTAAAAGCTTTAGCACCATAATAAACATCTATTTCAGATATTAATACTTCTCCATTGCTTTCTGGTTTATTCCAGTACTTTAAATCTAATTCAGCTCCACTATTTAATAATAGGTTTGCTCCCTTTATTTCCATAGTTTCTAGGCTTTCTACTTTAAAATTAATATCTTTAGATGTTTGTTTAAAAACAGAATAAAAATCTTGTAGTTTAACACTAGTTCCATCATCTGTTATAGTTGTATCTTTAATTAATGTATCTATTTGTCTATTCATTACGTTTATAGATGTTGTATTAACTTCTATTTTCGAATCTATGTCCTCTGGAGCTTGTGTCCATAGCGGGTTAAGATTTTCTCCAAGTTCTACCTTTAAATTTGAAATAGTAAAGGTTCCTATTGCATTATCCAATCTATACTCAATTCTTGAAAATGTTTTATCCCCATTCACAGGAACAATAACTGTTTTGATTATCCTATTCGGCATTGAAGCTATATTTTGTGAAGGTATAATAAAACTCCAATGACACTTTACTAGCTTTAATTAAGCTTGTATTAGTATCTTTATTTAATCCAGTAATAAGAGAACTATAATTTATTTGCTTTTCACCTATTGCATCTGCTGCAACCATATTTGATTTTATTAAATCATCAGCAATAGCTTTTTCTTTTATTCCTGTGTGATCTATTAATGTAGTAGTTCCATCTGTACCTCTTAGAATAAAACTAAAGTTTCCGGAGACATCTTGTCCTAATTGTAATCTAACCTTATTGGATTTATCTTTAAATTGCATTGTTGGTCCTACAATAGAAAGTCCACCATCTACTGAAGCTAAATTAATGGTATTAGTGTTAATTGTTCCTGCTTTTAATTTATTTAAGCTAAGACTATCTATCATTGCATCTTTTATTACTGCATTTGCTATTACAGTATTACTAGATGTTATGTTTAGAAATTGTCCGTTTTCTCCAGTAACAAATTTAGAAAGTAGTGTTTGTAAATCTAATGTTCCACCACTAGCAACATCAAATTTTATATTACCTGCAGTTAAGTCTGTTACTTCTATTTTCTTAGCTATAGCTGTGTCTATCTCAGCGAATTTAATATTAGCAACATCTATATTTAATTTATTTACAGTTAAACTTCCTACAGTCCCTTCAAGAGCTGTGAATTTATTCATTTCAACTTTATTGATTGTAAGTTTCTCCACTGCTTTTGCAATAGCATTTTCGCTTACTGTCCCATTGTCGCTAGTTATATTATTTACTGTATCTACTGCATCTTGATACTCCTTTTGAATATCTTCAAAATTTAAAATCGTATTAGCAACTTCACATGTATTTCTTTCAGGCTCATCTGGGTATTCTTTTATCTTAACTATACGTTGCTTTTCTCTTACCCCATTTTCTTTAGATACAAGATAAATGGTATCTCCTAAACTATAATCTAAGATATTTTTATATTTAGTATTTAACTTAGCAAGGTCTATAATATCTACTGCATAAGCTACACGAGGTTTGCTTAATTCATTAAGCTTTATTGTTGCATCTTCTAATAGACTGGAAGCTACTGTGTATCTTTCATCTTTCCAAATAAGAGTTTTAACTTTTTTAGAATATTGATAGTTTTCTAAGTAGTCTTTGCCATTAGCATCAATCTTAAGTCCATCTTTCCCAATAGGTTTAATCCTTGTAAAAAAGTCATAACTATCGTTATTTATATCTAACTTTTTCAAGTTTAAATCCTCTGTGAAGTAAGTTCCTTTATCTTGCCCTTGCTTTTCCTTAACATAGATAATCTTATTTATAGTGTCAAATTTATACTCTACTAAATAAGTCTTTCTAGCTTGTTGTATAATATCCCAACTATTACAGTTAGTCATTCTTACAGTTCTCTTCTTAGTTACTCCTGTAACATTTGCAGTCCATCCAGTACCAGCTAAGGCCAAATCTAAACACTTGCTTATAGTTTCCTCTAAACAAGTAAAACTTTCCCTTGCTTCACCTTCTAAATCTTCTACATTTAAAGACGTATTAACAGTTATCCAATCCCCAGAATTATCAATGGACTTAATTACAAATTCATCCGTCTTAGTTCTTATATATCCCTCATTTTTAATTTCTTTCCCAAGTCTTTTTGGATATAAAAAAGAAAGTGTCTTATCTCCAGTTTTAAGAACACTTTCTATACAATAATCTTTATATGCTACTAAGCCTTTTATCTTAATTCTATTTACATCATATAATTGTAACAACTTATTCCTCCTTTCTTTAGAATTTTCATAATTCTAGCTACTACTTAAGTAAAAACTCAATGCTTGTTAATTCTCCTGTAGTTAATTCTATATTAGAATTTAAAAGAAGATCTAAAGATATATCAAAAGTTTCTATTTCATTTTCTATACTTTGCAACTCATATATATCTTTATTGAAGTTTTCTAAATCATCTATTATATATTTATTATTTTCTATTCTTATTTTCCCTTCCCCATCTTTTGAACCATACTTATTTATAAGTACTTTTCTTTCTTCTTCATAAGCTTTTAATTCCCTAGAAATTATCTCTATATTTTTCTTTACTGCATAGCTTATCTTTATAGGTAATTTAGCACCTGCTAAAACTGCTAGTGTATTTAATCCATTTACCATATTTATATTGGTAATTTTAGTTTTATTCATTTACATTCCCTCCTAATTATTCTTTTATTTCTCATTAATTTTAGAAATAAAAAAAGAAACCCTATTGAGTTTCCTTTACTTATACTTATTCATTGATTTTAATAATATTTTAAAAGCATAGCTAAGATATTTTCCAATTAGATTATACAAGCTATGAGATGTTTCAATAGCTGCTGCAATGCTAACTACACAACTTAGCAGACTTTCTATATTATCAATCTCAATACTTGTAAAAACTTTATATGAAAAATATGTTATTAACCCATATACTATTAATTTTGTAAAGTTAATAATAAACTCATCACTCTTTATATTATCTAAATCACTTTTCTCTATATTGCTGTTATTTATTATGACAGCAAACAAAAACATTGCTATGGCAATAACATAACCAGCCTTAAGGAAACCTGAACTATCAAACATAATAATCACCTCTCTTGATTATTGTCGATAATTCATATTCATTCTTTAAATGTACCTTGGTTTATATTTTATTGTTATATCTACACTACTTTTATCTACTGTTATAGTATTCACTCCTGGTTTCAAACTTGGAAAGCTCCACATTTCTGTATCACCATACTTATTTGCTCCATCTACTATAACTGTTCCATCTTCTCCATTTATAATTATCTTCTTACTAGCTGTTATATTTTTTATCTTAATAAAATCTTCATCTAGCCCTGTAATAGTTAAATCCACTAAAGCAATACTAGGAGTAATTTCAACTATGGCAGGAGTTACTTGATTTCCTGCTACATTAATAGTTTTAGATGTTACCCTATTCATTGTTTCGATTTTCTCATTTGCAAATTCATACCCTAGGAAGGTTAACTTCTTCTTATACATATGTTTAGATACTGTTTTTTCAGTTGTATTTGCAGATAAAATGCATCTGTATTTATTAGCGTAGCTATCTAACGTTAGTACAACTTCTCTTGTTAATTTACTCATGAAATTGCTTATATTGTTTAATATTAAATCTCTTGATTCACCTTTAAATGCTAACTCTAATTCTATTTTTTTAAATTTTTCCCTATTTTCTAAAAATATAGGGTTTAATGTACCAGTTGGCCATTCACTTACATTGCTTAACTCTTGTGTATCAATATCTACTTTTAATAACTTAGCATTGAAGCTAGATATATTAATTGAATCTATTAACATTATCTCACCTGCCTTGAGTTTAGAACCAGTTTCCCATTTACTTTCTTATAGGTATACTGACTTATTTGTTCACTATCCATATAGTTATTTACGATAAAAACTTGTTCTTTATTTACATTAACTTCTTCTCTTACAATTCCTCTTATACTTCTATACATACTATCTAAAGGAATAATAGCCTCTGCATTAGATCCTTGTCCATTAAATGCATCTCCTACTCCTATTCCACCTAAGATAGTTGGAGATTTAAATATTCCTCCATTATAATACCAATCTACTGATACCTTAGGTATTTTAGGCGGCACTAAACTAAATTCACCTGATATATTAAAGTGAGGTAGCTTAAACATAGATTTAATTCCATCCCATATTCTTGTTATTGAATTAACTACATTTTGAAATGGTGATATTATTCCATTCCAAGCACTTTTAACACCACTTATAACTCCATCCCATACGGAAGATATTCCATTAGTTATTCCCTTCCAAATTGATGATATTGTGCTCCCTACAACTTGAAATATACTTTTCCATCCTTCCCATGAGCTCTTTAAAAAACTAACAATAACAGTCCATGCATTTTTTATTATATTGCAAGCACCTTCCCATATAAATTTAATGCCATTAACAACTACTTCAAACGCCATTTTCCAAGCTGCAATCTGAACTTTAAAATATAGAACTGCCATATCCCATGCCACTTTAAATGCTGCAACAAAACTTTCCCATATATTTTTAAAGAAGTTTATTGTAACATCCCATCCTACCTTTAAAGCTTCAAATAATCCTATACATAGGTTTCTAAACCATTCGCATTTATTCCACAATAAAATTATTGTTGCAATTAACGCAGTTATCCCAATTATTATTAATGTTATTGGACTTAAAGACATTACAAAATTTAAAGCAGCTTGTGCTGCTACCATTGTATTAGTAGCTATTGTACTTGCTATTGTAGCTACTTTATGAGCAATAAATTGAGTTGCTGATATTCCAGATTGTACAGCGGTTTTTCCAAACTCTAGTGCAGTTTTCCCTAGGTTCATTGCAAAATTACCTGCTGCCTTTGCTCCATCAAGTGCCTTACTTCCAAAGTTTTTTACTACATCTATGCTCTTTCCTCCAAATTCTTTTACATCCTTATATGCTTTAACAGTATCTCTTAATCCTGCCGTGAATTTACTAAATGCACCTAATGCTAAATTTACTGTAACTATACTACCCCCTATTGCAGCAACAGTTTTTAATTGTTCAGAACTTAAGCTACTCAATACCTTGGTTACTTTGCTAAATCCATTTGCAATCATTTCTGTAACTGGAGCTAAGGCATCTCCCATATTAATTGCGCTATTCTTAATTTCATTTAATGATATTCTCAATTTATTACCCTTTGTATCACTAATAGTGTTAAAAGCCTTATCTGTTTCTCCTATTACATTACCCATATCAGATAAAGTTTCATTAAATGCTTTTCCTGAATCAGTAACTAATATCATAGCTGCTTTTGCTGCTTCACTACTACCAAACATATCTGCTAAAGATTTTCCATTAGCTTTTGCGTTTTCATCAAGTAAATTTAATATATCACCTACTGATGATCCACTAGCAATTAAATCCTGAAAACTCTTACCTGTTAACTCCTTAATTGAATCACTAACCTTTGTACCACTTTTCCCAAGTTCATTTAACATTGAGTTCATATAAGTTGTTGATTCTGCTGATCTAATACCCTTGCTTGTCATAAGTGCATATCCAGTTGCTATTTGTTCTAAATTAACTCCTGTTGCCTTTGCAGTAGGAATTAATTTACCCATATCTGCCGATAATTCTCCAACTGTTACTTTACCTACATTTTGAGTTTGTATTAATATATCGGATACTCTGTTTACTTCACTTGCTTCAAGTTCATAAGAATTCATTATAGTAGTTAATAAATCAAGTGATTGTCCTGCTTCCGCAAATCCTGCTTTAGCTAATTTTGTTGATTCAGTTACAAATTTAACTGCATCCCCTGTACTTTGACCAGATGATATTGCATCATAAACATTATCAGCAATTTCATTCGCTGAAATTCCTGTTTGATCAGATAAAGCTATTATTGCTTTTTTCATATCATCATAACTAACTATAGATTCATCTGCTATTGTCATAACCTTTGCCATACTATCTTCAAAAGTTATACTTGCAGTTGCACTTGCTACTCCAGTTGCAACTATTGCTGTACTTACTGGCTTTAACTTATCACTCATTTTCCCACTAGCTTGAGATACACTATCAAAACCTTTTTCTAGCTTTTCTAATTTTAGATTAGAAATTTGCTTATCTATTTCTTCAATAGCCTTTTTATTTTGCAATATAGACTTTTCAGTATTATTCATTTTAGTTGTTGCATCTACTAATTTATTATTACTAGTTTCAATAGCTTTCTCATTCTTATCATATTCATTTTTTAATTTAGTTAATTCATCTGTAAGTTTTTTTGTTTCTTCACTATCTTTCCCAGTAGTTTGAATACTTTCTTTCTTTTTCTTAGTAACTTCCTCTATCTTTTTGCTTAATTCTTCCTGTTTATTCTTTTCCTTTTCAATTTCTGAATTAATACCAGCTATCCTATCTTTATATATGCCTATAATTTGATTTTGAGCCTGGATTTTAGTTGTTAATTCTTTTTGTACTGATGACAACTTTTCTTGAGCATTACCAAATAGCTTTGCTTTTTCTGTAGCAACTCCACATTCTGAACTAACAAGCTTTAATTGTCTTGTTACTTCCCTCATTTGAGTTTGAAATTCACTACTTGAAGCACCAATCTTAATATTTGCACCTGCCAAATTTTCACCTCCTATACATCAAAATCTTCATTTTTATTATTTTCTATAGGATTTCTAACCATATCAAATTCTAGATAATCTATATAATCAACAATATCCATATCCATGCATTCTTTATAACTCATTTTATGAACTCTTATTGCATATCTAATAATCCAAAAGAAGATATCTACCCATTTATTATTTTCTTCTTCGGTATCTTCATAACCATTTTCTTTATCGAAGTCATCAAAGGCGGAAGTTTCTTTTATTTCACTCCCGCCATTTATTTTTTTATTAAGCTTTCCATTTTCCTCATTGTCTTATTGCCTATCTCTTCCCCAAGCTTCATAAAAGCTGGGTATATTTCATCAAGATCCATTCCATCTAAAAGCTCATCAACAGAAAACTTATCTCCAAACATCTCACAAATATACTCGCACATTAAATCATAATGCTCTTGAGTAAAAATACCTTCTTCATTAGCTTTACTCATAACATCTTGTATCTCTAGCATTCTTTTTAATGCTCTACCTCTCATTCTGATAGTCGAAAATTCTTTTTCTATAAAATCACCATTTTCTAATATCTCTAACTTTATTTTCACTTTTATTCCTCCAAAAATTAAACCAGGAGAAATAACTCCTGGTCAAATATTAATTATTAGACTGTTGTTCCTGTATATTCTTGGACTTCTGAAAACCAGTTACTTATAGCTTCAGTTGCTGTTGTATCTGCTGCAATCAAATTACTTTCATCAACTTGTATTGCGTAAAGATTTTTCTTTTTACCATCTATAACATCTTCTTTTTGCCTAGCATAAAACGATCCTTTAAGCCCTGCTGTTTGCGTCTTTACTTTATCTTCTTGAGTTTCATAATTCATTTCAGGTCTTTCAAGCTTACCGCAATAATACCAGGTAAATTCATATTTACCATTTCTCTTTTTAGCTCTCCAGCCAATAGCAATTTCTTTTGCTCCATCTCCTGAAGCTTTTAATAAGTATCCATTTTTATATAGATTCTCAAATAACACAGCATAATCCTGCGGAGCTAGTGTATTTACTGAAAAATCTATATCAGTACCTTCATATTGCTCAACAATTTCTTCCACATTATCATCACTATAAAGTTTTTCTTGTGTAAATTTATCACTTACCTTTGCACTTAATGCTTTTGCAAGCTTTACTGGTGTACCAGTTATATATGTTACTCCATCATTAGTATTTACTACTGCAACATAAATATCTTTTAATCCGCATAATCTGCTTCTAACTATAGTTTGTATTTCACCTGCCATTTAATTTACCTCCTCTAAATAATTAAATCTTAGTGCTTTATGATATATTTTAGTGTCAGTTTCAAGGAAGTCTTGTCCATCAATATATCCAAAGTCATTATTTATCATTAATCTTTTAATTTCCTTTTTTAATTTCCATTCATCACTTTTTGACCAAATGTCAACTTGGATTGTATGAATTATATCTTCTTCTTCATCATCAGAAATATTATTACTTCTATCACTTAACTCACAAAAAGTAATGTGAGTATCGTTAATATTTTTGTCATACCAACCTTGTACTACTGTAATTCCTCTGGATGATATACTTTCTAATGCTTTTGCTATGATTTCTATAATATCCATATACTCACCTACTTTAAATTTTTTATTAAGTTTTCATACTCTTTCTTTGCTATTTCATTCATTTCTGATTGACTGGCTTCAATTGTTGGATATAACATTGCATGAGGCTCTCTTGTTGTGTTTCCCCATTCTTCCCATTGCATATAAGAATATGGTGAATTCTTTGATTTATCCCATCCTACTGTAATGAATTTTACTCCTTTTGTATTTTTAACCTTACTAACTTCAATATTATCTGCAGCATGCTCAAATGTTTTCATTCCTTTTATTCCACTATGCATAACATTTTTACTTTTATGAACTTTTGGTTTAAGATTTTTTTCAACAACCTTTGCACATTCCTTAATGATATTTACATTAGCCTTATCTATTTCCTTTTCACTAGCTATATTTTCAAACTCTTTGATAAGCTCATCTATTCCTTCAAATTTTACATACATTCAAATCACCATTTTAGCCTTTATATAAATATAATCCTTTGCATTAGCCTTAAAATCTACTTGATATACCTGATACTCAACATTATCAAATACCACTACAAACTTATTCTTATCAGTAGTCCTCATAGCTTTAATTTTATTGCAATATCTAACTTTAAAAACTAATACATTTTCATATTTTATATTTTGAGCTTCATAAAGTTCCTTGCCATATAAATCTAATGGATCACACCAGCAACTATAATATTCACTTAATACTTCTTCCCATCTTCCATTTACTACTTTCTTATCTTTTAATTTAATAATAATCCTGTTATACACTTACTCTACCTCACTATAATTACTCAACTTATCTAATATTGTATTAACTATTGTGTCTTTTTTGGTATTACCTGGTATTTCAGTACTTCTATTCTCATACATATCATAGATAAGCTTTTTCTGTAATAATGTAGATAATTTTAATGCCTTTTCATTACTTTTATATGCACTGCCTACACATGATTCAATATATATATCACTAACTTCTATTAAATTATCTATATATACATCCTCATCATCATAATCAATTCTTAAATATTGTTTTGTTTCTTCTAAGGTCATATAATCACCCCTTCTAAAAAGCAATGAAAGGGAAATTAATCCCTTTCAGATTAAGCTAACTCTATTTTCTTTACAGATCTAATTGAACCCTTAATAACATCAAATCTTTCTAAAATTCTTAGTTTAATAGTATCGTCTTTAAATCCAGCTTCAGTACTTCTTGCAATAGTAATCCCTTTTCTTTCTGGGTACTTAACTGCTTCCTTCATATTTAATGAAAAATACACTTTTGTTTTTCCTTCTGATGGAGTAACTAGTGAACTATCAAAAGTTTCTATCGGCTTACCATTGAAGTATTCCTTATCTCCAATAGTAGTTATAAGATTCATATTTCTACCTTGCTTGTCTTTCATATTTTTTAGATGGGCATAACCCTCTACATTACATAAAGTAATTAACCCAGCTTTAACTGTTGGTAAAGCTTTTGCCATTACATCTTCTAAAGTTGTATAATCTGTAGCTTCTACTATTGTTGCATTAGTATTAACAACATTCATAATTTTTTTATTTTCTTTTGCGACCGAGATTTCTGTAAAGTTAGTCTTAGCGATTCCTTCAATTTCTATTTCTGCATCATCAACTAATTCAGATGATAAAGATTGAATTAACCCAACCTTCTTGCATTTATAAGCTAAATCAGTAGTTACTAAAGTACCATCTACTATATCTTCACCCTCAGCTAAATCTGCTAATTCATTTTGATCATAATCAACTACTGGAATAGTTCCTTCATTTTTTGTAACTGGAATAACATCACAAAGTTCTTTTAATGAACCATATCCTTTTTTAATTTCTTGTAATTGATTTATAAATTGTTTAGGCAATACAGCAGCATTATCACTTGATACTACTGTAGCTCTTTCTTCTTGACTTAACTCTTCCCCCATTACACTCTTAACTATAGCTCTCATTTCATTTACAGTTGTTTCTCTATTTCTTTTATTTAAATCTCTTTGATCCTCTAAATCTCTTTTTTCCTCTTCTTCAATTTCTTCAAGTAAAGCTATTTTTCTTTGAATTTCTCTTACTTCATCTCTTACTTCTTCTGCTTTTTTTAAATCTGTCTCTGCTAAAGCCCTAGCTTCAACCTTCTTTTGTTCTAATAATTGTCTTAATTCTTTAATTTTCAATTTTCATTCCTCCATTTTTTTATAAAATAAAAAAACTTAAATTAAATCTAACTCTAATTTAAGTTTTCTTTTTCTAATTTCAATATTTTTTTCTTTCTCTGAATTTTCTTTTGCTCTTTTATAACTTGTACAACCTGTACTTTCATAGGCTGGATTAGTTACAATAGACACATCAAATATTTCTTTAATTTTATTTATAGTTCTTAAATCATATCCTCTATTGCCAGTATCCCAATCCCATGTTTGAGCTTCTTTATCTGAATAGTCTAATCTAAAAGCAAAACTACATTTATCAATTATTCCAGCCGACATATTAGCTACTAAGTCTTTAGAATAAGTTGTATCTGTAGGTACTGCATCAAAAAATAATCCTTTTTCATCAACAGTTAATGTTAATGCTCCTAATCCAGAAGTCTTACTGTTTCTTGCTAGTGGTTTAGACATATCATGATTAATATTTAATACAACATTATCCATGAGGCATTCATCTAAAGCACCTTTCCTTATTATTTCCCTAAAGTATCCTAAATCTTCACTTAAACTATCAAAGGTTAATGCATAACCCTGTAGGTGAGTTTGCTTTTCCTCCCCTTCCCCTACCTGCCTGACTTCAAAAGTAGTGCTAACTTTTATAATTTCCTTATTCATCACTATCATCTCCTCCCTTAATAGAGTTCTTCTGCCAAGTAGCTTTTCCATTAATAAGGTTATTAAGAGTAATTTGACCACTAGGTAAAGTTACTATATCTCCACCATCAACAAGTGGTACTCCAAGTATTCTTTTGGCATCATTTACTGTGTATGCACCATTCTTTAAATATCTATCTATAATTATACTTTGAGTTAATGGGCTAGTTCTAAGCATAGCATTAACATTAAATCTAATTTTATATCCTGCTTTTCTTTCTTTATCAGTAAGCAATTTCCAATCCATTTCTTGTTCTAGAGCTGTTATTATTGGAATTATAGCGTTACTTAAAAAAGCTATTGTTTCCTCTTCTGTCAATGAACCTTTTTCTATTAGCGAATATGGAACACCTATAGCACTTGTTATATCTTTCTTACCTATTATTTTTAATTCTGCAAATTGGCTATCTGCTAAGGAAAGATTTAAAGCCGATACATTATATCCTGCTGGAACTGTGAAAACTCTTCCATTGTTTGAATACATTCTATCGAATTTACTTTGAACTTTCCTAAGCTCTTTTTCCTCTTTTATATCTGATGTTAATTGAACTACTATTTTATTAGTTAATCCATTACTAAATAATTGAGATTGATATTTTTGAGCCTTAATATTAGTATCAATACTATCTTTTATATATGATCTGGTTTTTTTAAAGTTTATCCCATTTATAGAATTATCTCTTAGTATTATTATATCTTTCTCAAAACAACTTCCACTTACATCTCCACATGTAAAATCAACTAATACTTTATTTTCCTTAGTTGATTTTATAAGCCCAGCATTATCTACTATAAATTGATTAATTTTAACTGGATAAAGGCCTTTAACTAAACCCTTCTTATCATAATCTATATATAATCCAGCACTTCCATAATGCTTATTCATTGCTACAAGTGCTTTTATACATTCAAATGCATTCATTGAAGGATTAGGCCTTAGTCTTAATAATTCATAGAGATAAAAGCTATCTGCATCTATATCCCCTTTTTTAGTACTTTTCTTAGTTACAATAGGCAGTTTTGCAATATTATCAGCATAAAGATTAATACATTTAGAATATGTGCTATCATTCCCTGTAAAGTCTTGATTTTCTCCCTTTATCCAAGCTGTCCAATCAAAAGGATTCTCACCAGTTAAGTTTCTCTGTTCAAATAGCTTTTCAAACATTTTCTCACCCCCTATCTATATCTTGATATAATTATTGCTATCCCTATTAATACAAAGGATAGCAAGTATAAACCAATATAAATATTAAGGATTAATGTTGTACTTATAATAATAAATAGTGAGATCCCGACTAAAATATCTATTAAGTTCTTTTTAATCCACTTTAGCACTAATTTATTACCCCCAATCTGTTTCATCTAATGCTGCGATTGCATCATAATGTTCTACATCATTTGCTTCTATCGCTAATAATAAAGCCATAAGCATGGCAACTATTCCATCTATCTTAAATTTAGACTTCTTTTTGCTATATTTAACATTCATACAATCATCAATTACAGCTATACAATTCTTTGCCATAAACCTAAAACACTCATTTTCTGCAATTATCAATCTTTCATCAATTAAAAGATTTTCAAAATCATTAATAACTTGTGTCATAGTCTTACTCCCTTGTCCTAAAGGTATTATGTCCCACTTTTCTTCAAGTCTATTTAGTATTGTTTGTGATCCCCATCTATCAAAACCTATTTCTATAATTTCGACTTCATTGTCTAAATCAAATAAATAATCTAAGAATCTATCAAATTTAATATATTTACCTTCTAGTGCAATTAAATCTTTTTGCTTTATCCAATGAGAATATGGGTTTTTATCTTTAAATTCTCTATCTATAACTGTATTTTTAGGTGTAAATAAGAATGGATATATTATAAATTTATCATTAATTTCATCATAAAATATAAGAACGAATCCAGTAATATCATTTTTAGATGATAAATCTAATCCTCCCCAGCATTTTAATCCCTTTAAATCTTCAAAATTAATTTTTCTAGTGCATTTATCCCATAAATCCATATTTATAGCACCTTTCTCATTATCAAGTGCTACATGTTGATTTAAATACATCCGTCTAAACATATTCTCTTGAAGTGGCATTAATTTAACTCTTTTAGCTAGATTTTTTAAATCCTCATAGTTTCTAAAAACTCCTAAAGCTGGATTAGCCTTGTACCATTGTGATTCATCCATAACATCGCAGCCTTTATCCGCTTCAAAGATTTTATAATAAAATGTAGGATCATCTTCTGTTTCTCCACTTTCTATTTTCTTACTCATATCATAGAGTTGCTGCTCTAAATTAGCAGGATCTTCACCTGATGATGCTGTAGTTATTGTAATTAATAATGGTTCTGTCCATGTACCTTGTCCTGTCCTTAACTTACCATACATTTGGTCATTTTTAGCTTGATGTATTTCATCTAAACAAGCTACATAGTCATTAAATGAATCTGCATTATCTGCATCACTAGAAAGAATCATAAGCTTATTTCCATTATCTTTTCTAACTATAGTTTTTATACTATCTGTTATTTTGCAATACTTCCTTAATGTTTTATTAGTCTTAATAAAATGAGCTACTGTATTATATAATTCAGCAGCCTGTTTAGTAGTATTGGCAGTTAGAATAAATAACGCTCCAAATATTCCTTTTTGACAGAAGAATAAATAAGTCACTATTATTGCGACTAAAAACGACTTACCATTTTTTCTAGGAATGTTTATATGTGCTTCCCTATGTTTTCTTAAACCATCCTTTTTACGTCTAACACAAAGAATTTCCGTTACTATTTCAAACTGAAACCTTATAAGCTCAAAGTATTTAGACATTCCCCTATCATTTTTTAGCTTTCTAATAAACTTATATATTTGTTCAGCTTCATCTGTATCATAATAATATTCTTCACTATCCCACTTAGACTGTAATTCTTCTATCCATGATACAAGTAAAATATTTTCTATTTTCTTTTTAACCATGTGAGATCATATCTTCCATCTCTTCATCATATTGTCCATCTGAATTTTGTGGAGATGCTTTCATTATTCTAGATCTAGATGCTGGAGTTATTCCAAGTTCCCTCATCCAACTTCTCATTTCTTGTTGTGCTTTATTACTAATAGATACTTCTGGTTTTTGTTGCTCATATCCATTAGGTGTTATAAATGTATATCCATGCTTCTTCAAGATTAATTCACAAGATTTCCATCTTGAATAACTTGCACAGTATCCTTCAAGAGCTTTTACATCTTTAGATGTAAAATCCTTATTCTCTTTTTCTAATAATTTTACAATTCTCTTCCACTCTATTATTGCCTCTTCATCTAGCCATATAGGGCATTTTATTTTCTTTGCCATAATGTTCGCCTCCTTTGTTTTTTTATACCCCCCTATCTGAAATTTTACCTTTTATCTCAAGGGGACTTGGACACGCGACGATTTTATTTTCTTTTTTTATTGAAGGTATCCCCCCGGTATTAATTAAACTCTTTATTAAATCTATCTATTAATTTAAATAATTTATTCTGCATATTCTTTTTATCTTTCTTGCTACGTTCATATATGGCATGCACTCTCCTATGATTCTTTTCAGTTAAGTACACTAGATTAAATATATCCAGCCTACTATTCCAATCTTCATCTAATTCAATAACATGGTGTACTCTTTCGCCTTGTACTATTCTTCCAGTTGTATAATATTCTAATATATCAATTCCAAAGAAATTTAATATTATGAGATTCCTAAGCTTTCTCCAATCTATACCTTCATAGAATTCTTGGTACTTCCTTTGCACCTTATCAGATAATCTTCGCTGCTGATATTCTTTATACCTTTCTTTATCTACTTTTTCATGTTTAGTGCAATACTTTAAACCTTCGTCAACTACCTTATGACATCCAGTGAAACTACATAGTTTTTTTAGAGCCATTTCTATATTAGTTTCAGTTTGTAGTAGTTAATAATAATTTTTAGTAAATCATCATCTATAGCTATCTTTGAATTATCTTTTCTATCTAATAAATAAATCTCATAATCATTTCTATTTAATCTATTTACTATATTTTTTAATGTATCCTCATTTTCTAGTATTTTATTTTCCAAAAAACTTCACTCCTTTTGTATAAAAAAGATTGTTAAAAACATAAAAAAGTACCCTTTTAATGTTCGTGTTTTTCGTTTTGAATGTTTTATTTATATAGAGAATCACACGTTCATTTTGAAATTTATCTACTAATATATGCATTAATTTTTTACCCTCGAATATCAACACACCAAATTATTAAACATTTAGTCTTTAAAAAATAAAATATCATCTCACAAAATCTCTTAATGACTTTGAATATTGATGATATTTTTCCCTATCTAATCCTATATACCTTTTAGTTTCTTCTATTGAACTATGACCTAAAAGTTCTTTAACTGCCACTATGTCTCTACCGCTTTCTATATAAATTTTATATGCATATGTTTTTCTCATGCTATGTGCTGTTATATCATAAAGCCCAAAATAATCAGCTGCATCTTTTATTGTATTACTTATTGCTTGTACTCCTATTGGCTTATTAATTCCTTTTCTAGACTTGAACATATACTCATAATCTTTTCTATCATTTATATACTCTTTTAATATTTGGGCTACTTCTGGAATTAATTCTACAGTTCTAGGTTTTCTATTTTTTTCTCTTATATTTTTAGAATTCATTTTTTTACCTTCGTAAATAGTAAACTCTTTTCTTCTTAAAGCTTCTTTAATATCTCTTACTTTTAATTTAACTAAATCACCAGCTCTATATCCTGTTGTTACTCCAAGTAGAAATAAAATATAATCTCTATCATTTTTATATTTAAGATAATCTTGAATATCAAGAACCTTTTCAGTACTTGTTATAGGCCTTGATGGTCTTTTCTTTGCCACTTACATCACCTGCCTAATTGCCCCACTAGAACTTCGTTTATAAGCACTATGACTCATAAGTTCTTTAATGTCTTTTTCAGTAAGCTTTTCTTCTTTTTTGGAATGTAGCTTACTGTATGTTCCTGGTTGCTTTTCTTTTAATATATCCTTTATCCTCATACTCTCACCCCTTTTTTGAACATAATAAAAGGACTAGTAATTTATTAACTACTAATCCTTTAAACTTCATAAAAAAACACAGACGCTCTCGCCTGTGCTTAATACTTTTAGATCTATATAATTTTCTCACTATAGCATAATCTTAACAATTAGTTTTTCATTTGTCTATGATATTTTCATTATTTTTTCCCTATATTTTCATTAATTTTAAAATTACACCTTTCATACTTTACTTGCGTTTAATTTCAATATTATTTCTATCTAATTTAACATCATAAAATCTATATATCTTATCAATTACATCATCTTTTATAACTTCATCATCCCATACTTCTTTATCTATATTATTTTTTATTTTAGTAGGTGATATATATACTGTTAACTTATATGTATTATTACCCTTTTTAACTTCATTTACCAAACATTCAAGACTTTTAATTAAATCTTTTTTATTATAAATATTATCAAATGATCCTATTTCTGTTGTGCTAAACCCCATACCATTTATTCCCCTAATAGATATTACGTATCCAAAATCAATTTGTATCTCACAATATCTATTTTCATCTATTAGTACGCAATCTTTTTCATTTTTTAATTTTCCCTTTAATCCTGATTGTTCTATAGCTCTCATTTCATCTGAATAAATATCTTTCATTTCAATCCCCTCCATATATTATTTATATTTTTCTATAAATAATTATATAATATTTATTTCATTATTTCATTATTTATATTTATGATAGCAATCAAAAAGACTGCTTTAATAGCAGTCTTAACAATATCCTAATCCCAGCATAAATTTATATAAGCTTATCTTTCTTAATTCATAATACCTATTTTTACTTATTCCTAATTTCTTCATAACATCTTCTGGTCTTTCTAAATTATCCTCAAAGTAATATTTTTTAATTATTTCTTTTGAATTTTCATCTAACCTATTATATATATTTTCTATTGCATTAACTAATATCTTTTTATATTCATCATCAATAGCAGCTTTGCCTACTGGATCTGATGGAACATTGCTTTTTTCATATACTTTATCCCATCTTGTGGCTTGTCCTAGTCCTGGTGTTTCTATTGATATCAAGTAATAATAATACTTCTGTAAATCATCCTCAACTTGTTTTTTGAACTTCTTATATTTCTTCTCATCTATTAACATACTTCACTCTCACTTTCTTCTATTTATGTTTTCTCACTTTATCTCTTAAGATGTTCATGACGAACATTTTTGATTACGCTATAGTTTTAAATTTAACAATAAAAAATACCGCATATTTTTTTCAATAATACGGTATTTAAACATTTTATTTTTAATATAATAACAATGGATCTATATAAATCTCTCATTTTCTAGCCAATCTTTAACAACTACCTCCACAACTTTAATAACACTTGAAAAATCTGTTCTTGTTCCTCCATGACTTTCTAATGAGTCTAAAGCTTTTTCTGCATATTTTCAAGCAATGTCGTCACTAACTGAATATTTAGTTTTTATTAATTCCATAGTTTTTGAAATAATATCATTAGCCATAGTTATATTAACCTTTCTTGAAAATTAACATTAGAAATTTCCTTTATATCATGAATAATTATAACACATCCATTTGATACCGTACTATTCAATTTTCAAAGAACAAATTTTCTTAATTAGTTCGTTATACCATCAAATTGCCTAATATATTTGAATGACGCACTAAAAAATACCGCATGTTCTTTTGAATAATACGGCATTTTAAGCAATTTAATATTTAATTTTATCTTGGTAATATAATAAGATTACATCTTATCAATATTAATTTTTGCTATTTCTAAATTAGACTGATAATAACCAATTACATACTTTATATATACTTCTTTTAGTTTATTATAGAATGCCTTACCATCAGGCAATTCAGTCCAGTACAGATTTTTATCTATTTGATACGTTGGCTTTTGCATTAGTGCATTATGCATTAATGTTAATAACTCTTTTTCAAATTCCATGCTATTTATTCTTTGATCTTCTAATAGATGAATAATAAGATTATTAACATTATTATCTCTTCTTTCTTCATCCATAAGGTCTGAAACATAACAACTTAAAGCTGTAAAGCAACCGTCATTAACCAGATCTACAACTCGTTGTATATCTGGAGTTTTGAGTCTTTCTTCAGCAATCTTACACATTATATATTTATCATAGTTAACTTGTTCATAATCATTATCATGACCTATGCCCCAATTAGAAATTATCTCATCATACATCCAAAGAATTTGTTTACTTACTTCTTTACACTCATAAAAGTTATCATCTACTATCTCAAATATTGTTCTACTCATGAGTAATCATACCTCTCCATAGCATATCAAATTAATACGCAACATTTTATCATTATGAGTTGATTATAACATATTTTTACAATACCGTACTATTCAATTTTCAAAGAACAAATTTTCTTAATTAGTTCGTTATACCATCAAATTGTCTAATATATTTGAATGACGAATTAACTAAATATCAATTTCTACTCTTTTATTAGCTATATAAGAAATATTCCTATTTCCACTTAATATTCTATTTACAATCTTTTGTAATTCTTCTATATCTTCTTCATTTATATCGTACCATATATCAGTTTCCCAATCTTCATACATATTATCAGCTTCACATTCTATTGCACTCTCTAGCATATATTTAGCATTAATATTTGCTCTGTATTCTGTGGTTGTGTACACTTCATACCCTTTATAGCTTTCTAAATCTTCCAAGTAATCTTCCTTAGGCATAATTGAATTATAATCATCATCTATCAATAACATTTCATTATCTTTTAATTCGCTTAACTTTATACACATTATTTCTTAACTCCTTTACTTCGCAATTACAAACTAATTCCTAACTCTAACATATCTAAATATCAATCCATTTTAATTACTCCATCCCATTTACTGATTTCAAATCATTTATTCTTATCCATTCATGCCAACATCTTCTACCATTTTTTATTACTCTTACTCTGACTAGTTTTTTGTTAAGATGTATGAATTTTATTAATCCTTGTAGTTTTTCATTCTTAAAGTTGAATTCAACTAAATCATTTATTTTAAGCTCTTTTGCAATCATTAATCCTCACCCTTACTTTCTTTCAAAGCTTTTTCTATAGCTTTATTTATAGCCATTCCGCTAAAATAATACTCAATAGCTTTGCATATTATTTTTTCTAGCTTTGGATCAATCACTTTTGGTTATCTCCTTGTGCTTACATTTCATGAATTCCTTTTTCCACTTAGAGTATATTTTCTCTACTTGCTTATCTGAAAGTCTAAACATATTTCTCAATCTTATTTTTATAACTTTTGGATTCATGTATGATATTTCTTCAAGGTACTCAAATATCTCATCCATGGTTTTATCCTCCTTAAGATTTTTTAACTTCTAGGATAATTGCTGGGCCTTCACCTTTTATGTATCTGCTCCTAATATCATCACATCCTGCTGCTTGAACTTTATGGACTTCATTTTTCTTAATTTCCATACTTCTTATGCCATCCCTATTTTGTAGTTCACGTATTAATTCGCTTAATGTTGCTTGTCTTAAATCAGCCATTTACACTCCTCCTTAATCCCAACCTAGTAACTTTTTCTCTAAATCATCATAGTCATAATCTCTGCCTTTAAAGTTATTAAATCTTAACTTTGGCTTCTCATTGCTGTTATGCTCTATTATTATTTTTTGATTTAAATAATTTTCAAACTTATTCCCAAATAGTGTTTGTGGTGTTAGATATTGCTCAAATTTTGTTCCTTTCCATTCCTTCACCTTCTTATCTATGACTTTCTTAAAATCATCAACACTATATCCATCATTAAATCTAGCAGATATTAGCTTAATAGTATTTCTAGAGTTTGATTTATATCTAGCTCCTGTTTTTATGTTTAAATACTCAACTACCTCATCAACATCTTTTTTTATATATTTTTTATTAAGGGTTTCTTTAGTAGATGAGTTATTTAATAGATGAGTCTTTGTTGTACATTCTGATGCACACCCGGTGTTCATTTCTACGCACACCCCCTCTACATTTTCATGCACACCCTGTTCATTCCTATGCATACCCTGTTCATTTTCATGCACACCCTTTCTTGCATTAGATGGCTTGGTCACTTTCTCATTAACATTTTCTTCTTTTATATCTTTAGTGCTGCTTATAAGCTCAATATATTTAGGGCCTAAAGCGAAAAATGAATAAGTTCCTCCTTCTTTTTTGGTATAATGAGTTAAAATATCTAAATCTCTTAATTTAAGCATTCTTAGCATTATTGTTCTTTTACCTAACTCTAAGAAAGGCATTTCTTCTGCCATTGAATTATAATTAACCCAATAATATGCCTTACCTTCAATTATTTCAGCTTTCATTCTTCCTGTTTCTCTAAAATCAACAAAATATCTAAGTATAGCCATATCTTTCATATCAAGCTTTAATTCCATAATCTTTGAAACTGAAAATCCTAAAAATGAATATTGCATTCTCTTTATCTCCTTACTTAAATTACTAAATAATTCTAATTATATTTTTACTTTATACTTATTTAATGTTATAATAGAGATACGGATGGCGGTCCGTATCTTTTCAATTGATGAACCTTTTTATAAGGTTCTTTTTTATTTTAAAACCATTGAATTTCACCATTACGCTCTACTACATGAAGCCAAAACTTTTCATTCCCTTCTTTATCAACTATTCCAACAGTTAGGTTTCCATCTTTATCTAAGTTGCTCCAGGAAACTTTAAAATCAGTCCCACTTTCATAGATTTCTTTAAATCTGCCTAATAAACTACTCATTATATTGCCTCCTATAACATTAACTTCGTAGCAAATATCTTAAGTTCCGATGCTCTCATTTCTAATTTGCTAAAGAAATCAATTATCGTTCCTAGTTCTTCTTTTTCTGATTCATCAATAACCCCATCTTCAACTATTTTAAATAAAAGCTTTTGGATCTTAGGGCTTTCTTCTAAAGTATTAGTTGTTAATACTGCAAATCTAAATAAATTATCAATATTTTCATTATCTATAGGTTGTATAATCTTTTTGCCTATTGGACATTCATTACAACAATAGTTGTTTAATAATTCTGGAGCATTATATACATCCGCCATAATAACAACTTTATCTACTGGTACAACTTTACATAAACCAAGTTCATACTGTGCTAAAGAATCTTTGCTCCATCCTAATTCATCACTTGCACTTTCTCTACTAGCAAATTTAGAATTATATTTGGCAGCCTCAATTCTTGCTTTACAATAAGGGTTTTCTATTGCTTTACTAACTGCTCTTGTCATTTTTATACCTCCTAAAACTTAACAATAATAAATTTATGTAGCTTCTAAATTTATCCATATTCAATTTAAAAGTTAAATTGAACATGAGATAATTAATATAAAGAAAAATATTACATATCTACTTTTAAGAATATTTAATCTATACTTTTCTTATGAAGCTATTCAACATCTTTATCTGCGGCCTTAACCTTTTGCATAATAATTGTGCCCCAGTTTGGGCCGTATTGCTTTTCTAAACCTTCTATCATAGACTTGTAATATCTATCACTTAAAGCTTCAAGTTCTTCTTCTGTGCTTGGGTAATTTAAACAAATAGCTGTTAAATCACTTTTGTCACTTTTAAATTCTTTAATACAAGCCATAATCTATACTCCTTAAAACTATTTATAATCTAGTATATTTTTATAAAAATTATTGGTTACCCCTATTAAGTCTTTTTAGGATTTCCATAGCCTTACATACTTCTTTCAACTCAACAAGCATATCTATCTCTATTTTCAATAAGATTTAATTCTTTTCCATTTCGCATATTCTCACCCTCCTTGTAGTCATTTTGTTTACCTAATTTTCAAAAAAAATTTCTTCAATTGTCATCTTAAAATATTCTGAAATAATTTTTGCTTGTTCAAGTGATATCTTTCTATCACCATTTTCTAACTTACCATAACCACTTTTATGCTTATACCCAAGTAAACTTGCTAATTCAGCTTGACTTATATTATTTTCTTCCCTAATTTTTTTTAATTTATTATACAAGCAAATTATCTCCCTTCTAGTAGTCTTTTTGTTTACTTAAATTAAGTATAATAGTCGTTTTGACTACTGTCAAGTAGTTTTTTTGTTTTTGTAATCTTTTTGTCTACATCTTTTAAAGTAGTCATTTTGTATATTATAATATAATTGTAAAGGAGTTGATTCTATGCAATCATTCGGTGAAAGATTAAGAAGCCTAAGATTAGAAAAAGATATGACACAAGAAGACGTTGCTTCATACTTCGGTCTTCATAAAACACGTATATCTCAATATGAATTGAATAAGCGTCAAGCTGATGATGATATGAAAAAAAAATTAGCTGAATTTTTTGGTGTTTCTTTAGATTATCTAATGGGTAATACCGATATACGAGAATCAGCAGATGAAATTTTAAACAAAAAAGAGCCTACTATAGCTCTTCATAGTGATTATGAATATGATGAACTTCCAGACGAGGCTAAAAAAGAAATTGAGAACTTTATAGAATATGTTAAAGCTAAATATAAAAAATAATGTGTTCGTGACGAGCACTATTATTTTTTACTATTTATATGTAAGTAAATTACATAATATAATAAATATTCATATTATGTCAAACTTAAACTTCAAGGAGGAAAATTTATGTTTGGGAATAAAAAAAGTAAAATTAGTGAAAAGGAGCTAAGAAGTTTAGCTTGGGAAGAATTCAGACAAGTTATGCTTCCTAAAGTCCTGGAGGAGTATAAAAATCCAGGAACTTACCCTACCAAAATTAACGTTGCTCGTACTGGGGAAGGATTCTTTATTGAAGTAGGTAAAAATACTGTTGAAGCAACAAACTTTATTAATAGCATTGTGTGTCATAGGTGCCAAGTTATGAATATATCCGCAAAAGCAGATAAATTTTTACTGGAGCAATATATTGTTACATATTGGTATATTGAAGGTGAATCTGAAATTTTCAATGAGATTTTCAATAGATTAAAAAATGAAAATTCTTAAGTAAATGGTATTAGTTATGAGCTCCTATAGTTTTTACAACAAATACGTGTATTTTTCACTCCATAAAGTAGTAAAATTATAATGAGGTGATAATTTTGAATCGTTTAAAGGAACTTAGACTTGAAAAACACATGAGCCAAGCTAAATTAGCTGAAGTTTTTAATATATCCCAACAAGCTGTAAGCCATTATGAAAAAGGATTAAGAGATATGGATAGTAATTTAGTTACTTCTATTATAATACGTAATTTTAAAAATAGAGATAAGAAGGACTATTCAGAAGACTTAGTAAATAAATTTCAAGATAAAGAAATTTCATATTCAAAAATTATAGCTAAATCATTAAATATAGACATACAGATTATAAAACTAAGTGATTTCAATTAAATTTAAAGGGGTTTGATATTATGTCAGAACAATTTTTATATAAATCTTTTAATGAAATAGATATTAATGACATTTTCTTTGATTCTTTAAAAAATGACTATACTGAGTTTGAAGAATGGTTTAGTAGAAAAAAAGAAAATGATGAAAATGCTTTTATTCAAATTGTTAACGGATCCTTAGAAGGTTTTTTATATTTAAAAGAAGAAAAAGGTCCAATAAATGATATATATCCAATTTTAAATTGTGATAAAGCTTTAAAAATTGGTACCTTTAAAATAGTTCCTCATGGAACTAGATTAGGTGAAAGGTTTATAAAAAAATCTATAGATTTTGCAATAAATAAAGGAATAGACTATATATATGTAACTATATTCTCTCATCATGAGTATTTGCTAAATATGTTCTTAAAATATGGTTTCATCATTCATGGCTCTAAAACAACTCAAAATGGTGAAGAAAATGTATTAGTAAAGCGTATATCTAAAATTTCTAATGATAGTCTTTTAGACTATCCAAAAATAAACACTACATCTAAATCTTTTTTACTCGGGATAAAGCCTGAATTTCATACAAATTTATTTCCAGATTCAAAACTTTTTAATGAAAGCTTTGATGTAATCAAAGATGTTTCACATACAAATAGCATAACTAAAGTATATATAGCTAAAATGAGAGGGATGTCTTCTATAAGACCTGGTGATAACATAATCATATATAGAACAAGTGATGGACGAGCTCCAGCACGATTCCGTTCAGTAGCAACTACAGCTTGTACAGTTTTAGATACAAAGCATATTAGTAGCTTTAAAACTTTAGATGCTCTTAAGGACTACTGTAAAAATTATAGTATCTTTGATGATAGACAACTTAATGACTTTAGGCAAAGTAGAGAAAATTATTATGTCGTTAAAATGATATATAATGTATCTTTAAATAAAAGAATAATTCAAGGTAATCTTATAGACGATATAGGACTATCTCCAGCATATTGGGGATTCTTTCAATTGACAAATAGTCAATTTAATTCTATATTAGAACTTGGTGAAGTTAATAAAGCTTATTTAATATAACCTCTAAACTAATAATCTAAGAAGGTTTTTATATGAATGTAGTAATGAACTTATCACAAAAATATTTTGAATTACTTAATTATGAATTAAAAGATATAGAAGTTAGACTCCTTGACGAAAAAAGATCTAAATTAAAAATAGGAGATATAATTACTTTCCAAAATTCAAAAGATATAATAAACACAAAAATTTTAAATTTAATGGTATATAAATCTTTTGAAGAACTAATTGATAATATACCTACAAAGAGAATTGGATTATCCGACTCAAACGATGATGCATTAAAAGAGCTTTATTCAATATATCCAAAAGATAAATTACAAGGATGTAAGATTCTTGCTATAGAAATAAAAAAGATTAATACTCCGTAGTATTAATCTTTTTTTATTAATCTATATCCATCATATTATCAACATACATAAATGATTGTGGTGCATATTTTATATTTGGATTTATATCAGTTAAATCTAAAGGTTTCTCATATATTTTTATATTTTTTATTCCTATAGCAAATGCATTTTCCTTTTCTTTAAAATACTCCATATAGTCTTCTTTTAGAATACCTGAATACTTTTTTGTTTTTTCCCATAAAGCAATTGGATCCTCTTTAATAATTCCATTGATTTTGAATTCTCCTACTACTTTACCTATAGGTTTGGTTGCATATACTATAATTGTATCAACATCATCTCTTTTAAATACGCTTCTTCTATATTCATATTTCTTTTTTCCTTCAAAAATCTCTTTTACATATTGTGGCTTTATTGATAGCAATACTTTCATTTCAATCACCCAATCCATAAATTCTATACTCTAATCATTATACAAAACATATATTCGCATTTCAATAAAAATTAATTAAATTTAATATTCTTATTAAAACTTTTGGTTGTTATTCGAACATATGTTTGCTATAATATTTAAAAATTACATTTTTTCTAAGGAGTATCAGGAATGAAAGATATTAAAGAAATATATGAAATTATAGAAAAAGAAAATATCATTTATGAAGAAAGAGATTTAAGCAATTTAAAATCAAAAGGCCTATATCTTAAAATCCATGAAATTGCCCCTATAATTGCTATAGATAACTCAATAATAAATAACACTAGTATTTATATTTCTATTCTCTCCGAAGAACTAGGACATCATTTTACTACCTATGGTAATCTTTTAGAGCCAAGCAAGAATTATGTAGATAGATTAATAAAACATAAGAAAGAAAATATAGCTAAAAAATGGGCCGCTAATTTTTTAATACCTGATGAAGATTTTGTAGCTGCTTTAAATAAATGTATTGCTTCAAAATTCGAAATGGCTGAATATTTTGACGTCACAAATGAACTATTAGAATATAAAATTTTATCCATAGTTCATGATGAAAATAAGTACAAGTCTATAAAAGAAGATTTTATGAGTAAAGAAATACAATATAACCAGTGTACTGTGTAGTTCTAATAAATTAATTAACCTTTATAGTTTAACCAACATCAATTTAATTTTTAAGAGTTTTAGTGAATAGTATATACAAAGGGGTGATTAAAATTAGAGCTGCAATATATGTTAGAAAGTCTAGATTATCAGAAAAAGGTGAATCTATTAATAACCAAATAGAACTTTGTAAAAAGTATTTTTCTAATCTTCACCTAGAAGACAATATTGAGTTTGTTATATATCAAGATGAAGGCTTTAGTGGTGGAAATATTAATAGACCTGAGTTTCAAAAATTAATTAAAGATGTTAAAAAGAGAAGATTTAATTATTTAGTTTGCTATAAGCTTGATAGAATTTCAAGAAATGTAGCTGACTTTACTTCTACTCTTAAAATTTTAGAAGAAAATGATGTAAACTTTATTTCTATAACTGAACAATTTGATACAACTTCTGTTATGGGTAGAGCTATGATTAATATATCTGCAACTTTTGCTCAAATGGAACGTGAAACTATTGCTGAAAGAATAAGAGATAATATGCTTGAACTTTCTAAAACTGGTAGATGGCTAGGTGGTACTTGCCCCTTAGGTTTTAAATCTATTCCTATTACTTATGAAAGTAATGGCCATAAGAAGAAAATGTATTCTCTTGAAGTTATAGATGAAGAAATTGAAATAGTAAAACTTATTTATAATATGTATATTGAGAAACATAGTTGCAGCCCCATTGCTCGTTATCTATGTACTAATAGCATTAAAGGAAAAAATGGTGGTGATTTTAGCCGTAATACAGTATTACAGATATTAACTAATCCTGTATATTGTACTGCTGATAAAAAAGCTTTTGATTATTTTAAATCTAAAGGCTCTACCATTGAAGGTAATGCTAATTCTAGTAATGGTATTATGGCTTATAACAAGCGTAAAAATGGTAGGAAGGATAATCCTATGGATCAATGGATAATTTCAACTGGAGGCCATTTAGGGGTAATTCCTTCTGATAAATGGATTCAATGTCAGCAAATATTAGATGCTGTAAGAAAAAAATCTAATAATAAATCTGGTACTGGTAATAAGTTTTTATTATCAGGATTATTAAAATGTGAACATTGTGGATCATCTATGTGCTCCTGGAGTAGAAATAATCCTAAGAACAATAAATATGAAAGATATTATAGATGTGAGCTTAAAAATAGAGCATCTAAAAGATGTACTTGCAAAATGTTGAATTCAGATAAAGCTGAAGCTTTTGTAATAGATCTATTAAAAAACTTTAATATAAAAATGATTGATAATTTTAAAAGTAAATCAAATTCTATTAACGCTGCAAGTATTGAAAAAGAAAAAAATCTATTAAATAAATCTTTAAATGAAAATAACAAAATAATCTCTGGACTTATAAAAAAGATAGCTTTACTTGATGATATTGATATTCTTAAAGCTATCCAAAGTGAAATTAAGACTTTAAAAAGTGATAACGAAGTTATTGAAAAAAACATAAATGATTTATCTATAAAATCTTTTATAGTTGAAGATGAAACAGAAAATAAAAAAGCCTTCATAGAAAGCTTAAATTTATTTAAGAACACTATTGATTTTATAGATGATGTTGAAATAAAAAGAAATATGATAAAAAATTTAGTTGAGTACTTTACTTATAATAGTGATACAAAGCAAATTAAATTTAAGATAAGATTATAATTTGAAGATTTAAAATAGGTCAGATACTCCTGACCTATTTATTTATAAAATTTATTCTCTAATTTAACTATTTTCTTTAAGACACTATTTTCAGGAAACTTACTTTCTAAATTTGTTATAACCTTTAAAATACTATTAGTCGGAAATAATTGCTGTTTGAACAGTATAAGAGTTGATAAAAAAGCTTGTACCAATCCTATTATAAAAAATATAACGTGTAAATGAACAATTGATCTAAGCATTATGCATTGGACAATAATCCATATTACTAAGGCCCAGCTAAAAGTACTACTTATATAACCCTGATATTTAGATTTAAAATGCATAGTCACAGCACTAAGTATATTTCCAAGTCCAATTACCATAAATAAAATAATTCCTGGTATAAGAAAATTAGTAAAAGGTGAGTTTTTTAAAGCATCCGTTGGCACTCCGCCTGGTTCTATAGGATTAAGAATAGCCATACTTCCCCCTGCCATAGCTCCTACTCCTACAAATACATGTAAAATAAATAATAAGTTATATACTTTTTTCATTTCTATTTGCCCCTTAAATTATTATAAGATTATTCTAACATCTTACTATTATGAAGTAATTATACCATAATCTTCTAACTGATTAATGTTTTATGTTCCAAAAAACAAATTTATTTACTATACTAAATATAGTGATTTCAATGTTTCACCTCTATTGTGTATAAGAATATGTTGCATCTGCGCCTTGACCTGTTGATAAGTCTATCTCTATTCCTTCTTCTTCAAATAGCCCTTCATTTATGGCTACATACATAGGTGCATAAAAAACTGAACGAACTACTTCATTTAACCTAACTTTAGTTAATTCTTTTTTAGGAATTTCATTGTTTTTTCCACATGATATAAAGCTAAAGCTTGTAATTCCTATTAAGGCTACTAATGATACTATTTTTATTAATTTATTTTTCATTTAAACCTCCTTATTTTTTTAATCTATACTATGATTTATAATATGACACCACAACATATTTTGTTAAAAAATAAGATTTTTTAATTTAAATTATCAATATTATGTACTTTTCAAAGAATTAAACACTGAAAATCCTTCTTGTAAATTTCATTATTCCATTTACATCTTTATTTAATAGTGATAAATTATTAGTTGGATAGTTTAAGGAGGTTTGAAAATGAAAATTTTTAGGGAAGCTCTAATAATTTTGGGCATTTACTTACTTGGAGAACTTATTTCAAAAGGACTTTCTTTACCTATACCAGGAAATATATTAGGTATGATTATATTATTAATTTTATTATGCTGTAATATTGTAAAAGTCGAAAAAGTTGAAACCGTGTCTAATTTTTTCTTAGATCATCTAGCTTTTTTCTTTGTTCCTGCGGGGGTAGGTTTACTAACATCTTTTGATTCGATTAAGGATAGCTTAATACTAATAATACTTCTTTGCATTATTACTACATCTATAGTTATCGTAGTCACTGGATTAACAGTTCAAATTGTTATGAATCTTCAAAAAAAGAAAAACTAATAAGGAGTATGAATCAAAGTAATGAGTATTTTAACTGGAAATATTTTATTCGGAATAGTAATTTCACTAATATCATTTGAAGTTGGACTTTTTATTTATAAAAAAACTAAATTCCCATTATTTAACCCTTTACTGATTTCTATTATATTAATAATTGGATTTCTGATATTATTTAAAGTGGATTTTGATGTTTATAATAAAGGAGGACAATTTATAAATATGTTTTTAGGTCCTGCAACTGTTGTTTTGGCTGTTCCCTTATATAAGCAGTTACAATTATTAAAACAACATTTAATCCCAATATTTATAGGTATTCTATTAGGTAGTAGTGTGGGCATATTTTCTGTAGTATTCTTTGGATATATATTTAAACTGGATAAGCTTATAACTATATCTTTACTTTCTAAATCTGTTACCACACCTATAGGAATTGAAATTACAAATCAACTTGGTGGATTAGCTCCTGTAACAGTGCTTTCTATAATCTTATCTGGAATAATTGGTGCTATAATCGGACCTATTTTATGTAAATTATTTAAAATTAATGAGAGAGTTGCAATTGGAATTTCATTAGGAACTGCTGCACATGCAGTAGGAACAACAAAAGCATTAGAACTTGGTGAAACAGAAGGTGCTATGAGTTCTCTATCTATTGGAATAGCTGGAATAATGACAGTTTTTCTAGCACCTGCATTTTATATAATATTATCAATATTTCTTAAGTAACATTAATAAAGCTCAAAGATTATAAAATATTTATATAATCTTTGAGCTTATATATTTTTATTGATTTTTAATTTTTAGTAATTTGGTGTTTAAAAAACTTATATTAGGATTATTTAAAACCTTTGTAGTATTTTTTCTAGTATAAGCTTCTAACTTAATCATAAATTCTTTAGGCTCTATTTCCTTATCATTTACCATCTTTAATCCTTTTTCCCATGATGCTGTTAAAGATGGATTGAGAAGTGATGGTATAGATACATTTATAACTTCATAAATCATTTCTCCAAGCTCAGTTGGGGTTATAATTTGAGTTTTGTTGTTAGATTGTATATATTGTATATTTATTAATTTTTTAAGTATTTCTGCTCTAGTAGCTGAAGTTCCTATTCCAGCTCCTTTTATATGTTCACGTAATTCTTCATCTTCTATTAACTTTCCCGCATTTTCCATAGCTATTATCATAGATCCAGTTGTATATCTCTTTGGAGGTGATGTTTCACCCTCTTTTATTTCTAATTCATTTATATTTAATTTAGTACCTTTGCGTAAGTTTTCCGGAAAAGATTCTTGTTCTTCATCTTTTTCATTTCCAAGTACAATTAAATATCCTTTATCTATACATATTTTTTTATTTAATATAAAGCTTTCACTCCCCACTAAAATGACAATAGACATCTTACTATATTGAGCTGGTGGATAAAATATAGATAAAAATCTTCTAAGTATAATATAATAAACTTTCTTATCTAAACTAGGCAATTTACTTAAAGTATCTTTGCCTTCTCCTGTTGGTATAATGGCATAGTGATCAGTAATTTTACTATCATCTACATACTTGCTTTTCATTATAGATTTTGAATAATCTTTTTCCAATATTTCAGATGTAACATTAATTAACTCATCTCCTATTGGCATATTTCTAAGTTTTATTATATTGCTTTTTATTCCTTTAGCTACAGCTGTAGATAATACTCTAGCATCTGTTCTTGGATATGTGACCATCTTTTTCTCATATAACCCCTGAACTATTTTTAAAGTTTCATCAGGACTTATTTTGAACCTTTTGGTACATTCATTTTGAAGTTCTGCTAAATTATATAAAAGAGGTGCATTCTTCTTTTCTTTTGTTTTCTTAACCTCATTTACTACTCCAAACCCTATCTCTCTTAAATCTTTAATTAATATTTCAGCATCTTCTTTATTTTTAAATCCCACCTCATTATACAACTTTGGAGATTCAAAATATTTAGATCCTTCTATAGATTTCCAATCACCTTTTATAATAACTTCATCATTATCCTTTATAAATTCTCCAGATATTTTATAAAAAGATGTTTTATTGAAACTCCTTATTTCTCTTTCTCTTTCAACAACCATTCCAAGAACACAAGTCATTACTCTTCCAACAGCTACTACTACATTTTTGTCTTTTTTTAAAGCATTAGCAACTGTTTTTCCATACATAAGAGTTAATAATCTAGAGAAGTTTATACCAAATATATAATCCTCTTTAGCTCTTAAATATGCTGAATGTGCTAAAGAATCATATTCTGATAATAATTTCGCTTCTTTTATTCCTCTTCTTATTTCTTCTTCCGTCTGAGAGTCAATCCAAACTCTCTTTTTTATTTTATTAGGCTTTCCTGCCATATCATCTACTAATCTATAAATATATTCTCCTTCTCTTCCTGAGTCAGTACATACATATATACAATCAACATCTTTTCTATTCATTAAACTGTTAACTATATTAAATTGATTTGCAGCTGAAGAAATAACTTCATATTTATACTCATTTGGTAAGAAGGGTAAATCTTTCAGATTCCAAAATTTTAATTTTTCGTCATAAGCTTCTGGATAACTCATTGTAACCATATGTCCTACACACCATGTAAAAATACTTTTTTCTCCCTCTATATATCCATTACTTCTTATCCCCTTAACATTGAGTAGCTTTACAAAATCCATAGCTACTGATGGTTTTTCTGCTATAAATAAAGTTTTCCCCATAAAAACTTCCTTTCTAAATGAAATAAACCTTCAAAAGAAGGCTTATTTATATTATACTACATATTAACTTACATTTCATTAAGTAACCAAATAAAATAATTCAAAATGCCTGCAAAGATAAGCCATAGCATATAGGGAGTTATTAAAAATGCAGATATTTTATCTGCTTTAATAAATTTAATAAATGTTATACTTACTAAAACAAACAATATTATAATCCAAAAAAATGAAATTGCGTATAGCTTAAATGTAAAAAATATAAAGCTCCACATTAAATTAAATATTAATTGAACTAGATAAAAAAAGTACGCTCCATTGTCATTTATACCTTCTTTATTTTTCATATATATTCTATATGCAGCTATTCCCATTAATACATATAGTATATTCCATACTATTGGAAAAGTAAGAGCTGGAGGACTAAAAAATGGTTTTTTTAAAGCCTCATATGTAGAAATAGTATTTTTATTAATATATCCTACAATAAATCCCATTCCTACTGGAATTAATATATTAATTATTAAAGGTATCAATTTAAAATTACTATTAACCTTAAATATATTTAAACCAATATCTTTTTTATTTTTCATTTTTTTAGATTTTTTAATTTTCTTTTCCTTAGATTTTTTATTTGTTTTTTTTTCCTTATTTCTCATTTATGCACCTCTATAAAATATTCATTATTATATATGCATAGACAAGTGTTTTTATGTAATTAAAAATATATATCTGAAAACTCTATATCTATTTTCTCTTTTAGTTCATTAATCTCTATATTATTATTTAAAGATATAACTTCGCCTTTAAGCTCACTATCGTATGGGAATGATATCTTGAAAATATTCCCGTACTTTATTCCTGCATCTATTTTTATTTCTCCATCATGTAATTCAACTAACCCTCTAGTTAAAAATAATCCTAAACCACTACCTTCTGATGGTCTATTTAAAGATGTATTTATTTTAGTAAATTTATCGAATATTACTATTCTTTTATCTACTGGAATTGCTTCTGCATCATTTATTACTTCTATTATTATTTCATTATTCTCAATCTTCACCATTACATAAATATTACCCTTGTATTTTCCATACTTTAAGGAATTTGATAATATATTCAACATTATTCTTTCTATGTAACTTTTATCGCAGTAAAAATATATTTCTTCATATTGTGGATCAAAAATCAATTTTGTTTCTCTAAGTTTCATATAAAAGTCACATGATAAAACAACATTTTCTATTATATCTACAATATTATAAACACTTTTTTCTATATCTAAAAATCCTTCTGAAAGTTTATTACTATCTATAAAATTATTCACAGTTCTAATTAACCTTAGGCAATTTTGTTTTATTATATTATTGTTCTTATTTATTTTATTTACTTCATCACTTTTTAAATATATATCATTTAGCTGAAGCGCTGAATATATAACATTTATTGGAGTTCTTAATTCATGAGAAATATTTGAATAAAACTCGTCCTTAATATTTTCATCATTTATCCTTTTTTCAAGTTTAACTATTTCTTCCCTTTGCTTTATTATTTCAGTTATATCATTAAATACTAGAATTTTTTTATTATCATTAATTTTTACAAGATCAATTTCTAAATTTCTATTTTCTCCATATTCATTTCTTGTATCTACTTCTATAGTAAAATCATTAATATCATAATTATCTGGATATTCTTCTCCAGTAATCTTGCTTAATATTTTATTTAATTTTAGCTTATTGGAATCATATATTATTTCGTTTACCATATTATAATCTGTTTCCTTATAATCATTGGAGTACACCATAATATCATTTTCAAAAAGTAATAATCCATCTGACAATGCCTTAACAACATCATAATATTTTTTTTCACTTTTTTCTAAGAGTAGATTTAATTCTTTTAACTGTTTTTCTCTTCTCTTAAGACTTTTATTTAAATTGGTTTTAACCTTTTTAGCTCTATTTAAACTTTCATAAGCTCCTTCATAGACACTAGATATCAATATCTCTTCTATTTTGGCATAAACTAAAAAATATGATATTGGCTTAGCTATCCATATAAGAAATGTAAGTTCTATATTTAATATAGCTTCTAAAACAACAAATATATTATTTAACACTATAATTAACGTTACATCTACAATCCATTTATAGTTTTTATCAACTTTATTTTTCTTATAATAATATAATAAAAAGCCAAATAATATTGCTAATATCCCTTGATTCGCAATAATTGCTGAATAAGCATTATATACATCTGTTATGGAAGATATACTACTATACTCAGCTTGTACAAAAGCGAATATAATTGGAGTAATCGTAATAAATACAATATTTTGTACCTTAGGTGAATATCCTTTTTTAAATAATACAATGCTAGATATCATGTTTAAAACTTCTAAATATGTTATAAGTTGAAAAAGTGATAAAGAGCCAAGTATACTATTTATTGAAAAGATATATTCTAAATCTATAAACCTTACTATAGCTATATAGAAGTATCCTATTCCTACATATTTTAGTATTTTTAACTGCTTATTATTAACACCAACTATACTCATTATAAAAATCAAAATTGAAATAGAAAAATTTAACATTTTTATTATAAATATAAACTCATCGGTCATTTTAAAAACTAGATCAATAAAGGTCAATCCTATAAGCGTACCGATAAATACTCTTGACATTAAACACTTATGTTTATAATTAATTTTTTCATTTAACATTTATTTCTCAATCATCCTTTACCTATACAACTTAATAGTAAAAATAGTTCCTTGTCCTATATTACTATTTATTTTTATATCTCCATTTTGAGCTTTTACTAAATTATAAACTACAAAAAGCCCAACACCAAAACCAGTTGAATTACTTTCTCTTGTTCTATTTTCCATTTCATATTTGTTAAAAGCCTTTTTTATAAATTCTTCACTCATCCCTATTCCATTATCACCTATATCTATCAATACATAACTATTAGTACTTTTTATATTTATAAATATAGTTCCCTTTTCCTTAGTAAACTTTAATGAGTTTGATACTAAATTTAATATTATTCGTTGCATCATCTCTTTATCAAAATATACGAATTCCTCTTCTTCTTCTGTATCAAATACAATATCTAATCCACTATTTTTTATATAGGTAGATAACGAATTTAAATAATCTTCAATAAATTCTACTATATTATCTAAACCTAAATTTGCTTCTAAATTCTCTGAATCTATTTTACTCATATCAATAAGATTATTAGTAAACTTTGTTAAAATAAAGCAATTTTGCTTACTTAATTCATTGTACATACTCAATTTTTCAATATCATCATTTTGTATTAAAACTTTTTCAAGTTGTATTGCAGAATATATTACATTTATTGGTATCTTAAGATCATGAGAGATATTTGATAAAAAGTTTCTTTTTATTTCTTCTCTCATTTTTATACTTTCTAACTCTTCTTTCATATTAGACAATTTAATTTCTTCTGTTAAATCTTTTAATAGTAATATAAATTCTGATTTTTCAGTGTTTACAGAAAAAATTCTTACTTCTAATTTCTTATTATCTTTATTTATTGTAGTAGAAACTGGTCTGTTATTAATATCTGATATAATATCTCTAATGTCACATTTAAAATCAATATAATTATCTATTCTTCTATTTACTATATTTTTTAAATTATTAACTTCCATAATATCTAAAAATTTTTCATTACAATAATATATTCTTAGATTATTATTTATTATAACAATAGGATTTGGTAAACATCCTAAAAATCTTTTATATAGTAACTGCTTTTCATTTAAATTTCTATATACTTCTTCCAATTTATAATTATTATATATTATTTCTTTATTTATATACTCCAAATTTTTATTGGTTTTTACAGTTTCTTTAAATATAAAATTATAATTTTCTTTTGCTATATTAACTATAATAATAAGTATAGTACTAGTAAAAATTATAATTTTAACAAACTTAACTACATCATTAATAAAAAATATATTTATATAATTAGTGGACAATGATGCTAAAATTTTTAATGTTAATAAATTTACATTTAATTTTAATAAATCTATCTTTTTTTCAACATTTATATTATAAATCTTAAAATACCTATAAGTTCCAATTACAATTAATATAATAACTAAATAATATATTTTATATACAAAATGCACTTCAGTAATATTATTGATAAAATTTATAGTTGAAGTTATTAATATTAATACAAAGTATTCTAAATATATAAATTTATCATTTTTCTTATTAATCCTATATTTTGCCATAATATAATATAGGATGACTATATGAAAAATATTAAACTCATAATTTGTTCCACATCCAATTTTTTTTAATAATATTTTTATCTCTTCAAATTGACTGTTTGGAGTAAAAAAAATCATAGATATTATCCAAAATATAGTAAAGAAAATTTCCAGTACTCCATATAATTCTTTTTGAGTTATACTTTTTAAATGCATTGCAAACATAAGAGATATCATAACCAATATTATTTTAAATATTTTAACAAAATCATTTATTATTCTACTATCATATATTAAAGCAATTTCGAAACAACTATACATTACTAGACTTAATAATGCATAAACTAATAATTTTTTCTTATCAACATAATAAATTCTCTCTCTAAAATTATTATAATCCAATTTTTTTCCCTCACTATATGTTATTACTACATAATTTTACATCATTTCCTTATATATGTGAATAAATTTAAAAGACTTTTATAAATAAAAAAATTGCTTCTATAAGTTTACTTATTCCTTCTCTCAGATGCTTATACAAAAAAAATAAGTACATATGATTTTCTAGGAAAATACATGTACTTATTTCTCTTTGCTATATTTGTATATTTATAGTTTTTTTATCCATATAATTATATCTTCAATAACTTCATTTTTATTTACTTCATTTAACATTTCATGTCTTCCATCTTTATATAGTTTATAGCTTATATCTTTCACACCAAGTTCTTTATATTGTTCATAAAGATTTATTACCCCATCACCAAAATATCCCACCGGATCTTTATCTCCAGAAAATATATAGATAGGAATATTTAAGTTTTTTATCTTTTCTAGGCTTTCATCTTTATGTATATCCCATAACCCTCTTATTAAATCATAGTAAAAAGGAGTTGGATATATAAATCCACAATATTTATCCTTTATATACTTATCTACTTCTTTTTCATCTGAAGATAGCCAATCAAAATTCGTTTTTGGATTTTTAACACTATTATTAAAACTTCCAAATGATAACTTATCCATAAATTTACTTCTCTTATAATTTCCACTAATCAACATTTCTATTTTAGAAACAATTAATCCAGCTTTAGTAAATACTTTTGGCTTTCCATTACTTCCAGATAAAATAACACCATCAATAGTATCTCCATAAATTTGTATATATCTTTGACTTAAAAAAGACCCCATGCTATGACCAAATAATATTACCGGCAATTCTTTATTTTCCTTTTTAATAATTTCATTTAACATTCTTATATCATCAAGCATTGAATAAAATCTATTTTCTTTGTTTATAAATCCTAGTTTATCTAAATTCTTTACACTTTTTCCATGCCCACTATGATCATGAGCATAAACTGTATATCCTTCTTGTGTAAGTTTATTTGCGAAATACTCATATCTTCCTGCCCATTCTGACATTCCATGAACTATTTGAATAATTCCTTTAGTATTTTCTGATTTATTACTCCATCTATAGCAACTAATATCTATTCCATTTTTATTCTTAAAAATAAAATTCTCCATATTAATTCCTCCATTCAATTATTAATTATATTATCTCTCTTATATCTATAACAGTCAAACTTCAATAATTAATAAAATCTTATAATAACCTTATTTGTAAGTATATAAAGTTATGATATACTATTCATAGTTAAAATCAATTTTTTTATTTTTTGATTATCTATTAATATTATTGTATATAATATTGGATAAGTATTATAAGGTGGTGAAAAAGATTAGTATTAAATCAATAATAAGCATTATAGCTTCAAAAATTACAATTTTTCTAACAAAGACAATACTAAAAGGGGGAACAACCTTTCCTGGAAAAGTGGCCTTAAAAATAGATAAAAATATACTCTCAAAGGTATCAAAAGGCTACAATGTAGTTTTAATCACAGGTACTAATGGTAAAACTACTACAACTAGCATGATTTATAATATTATAAAAGAAAATGGAAATAAGGTTATTACTAATAATACTGGTGCAAACCTTTTTCCTGGAATAGTTACAACCTTCATTGATAACTATAAGTTCTTTAAGAAAGTCGAAAATTCATATGCAGTTATTGAAGTTGATGAAGCTAACTTAAAATATATAACTGAATATATTAATCCAGAAATAATAACTGTGACAAACCTTTTTAGAGACCAACTAGATAGATATGGTGAAGTTTATACTACTTTATCCAAAATATTAGAAGGAATTCATCTTTCTCCTAATACTACTTTAGTTTTAAATGGAGATGAATCTCTTTTAGGTAAACTTGAGCTTCAAAATAAAACTGTGTTTTATGGTTTTAATGCTAGCATAGGAAATAATAAAGAGATAGAAATAAATGCAGATGCTAAGTTCTGTAAATTCTGTAAGTCTCCTTATGAATATAATCATATTACATATAATCATTTAGGTGATTTCTACTGTACAGGCTGTGGATTTAAAAGAGCTGATTTAGAATATGCAGTAAATGAAGTTTTAGAACTAACACCTGATAGCTCAACTGTAAAACTCAATGATTTAGAAATTACTATAAGCCAATCAGGAGTTTATAATATTTATAATGGCCTTTGTGCTTATGCTGTAACTAAAGAACTTGGAATAAATGACAATTCAATAAAAAAATCATTACAGAATCAAGATTCTAGTTTTGGAAGACAAGAAGCATTAAATATTGAAGATAAAGATGTAAAAATCATTTTAGTCAAAAATCCTGCAGGATATAATCAAGCTTTAGATACACTGTGTCTAAATAAAGATACTTTTGCTGCGGCATTTCTTTTAAATGATAACTACGCTGATGGTACTGATGTTTCCTGGATATGGGATGTTGACTTTGAAAAGCTTCATGATCTTAATATAGATGAAGTATTTGTTTCTGGTATAAGATGTTATGATATGGCTGTTAGACTTAATGTGGCTGGATTGAATAAAGATACTTTCATAATTGAAGAAACCTTTGAAGACTTAACAGAAAAGATTAAAAGTAGTAAAAATGATAAGATTTATGTTCTTGCTACCTATACTGCTATGATTAACTTTAGAAAATATCTTCATTCAAAAGGTTACATTAAAAAACTTTGGTAAATAAGGAGGTCTATAAATGGAATTAAATATTTGTCATCTTTATCCTGACTTACTTAATGTTTATGGAGATGTTGGTAATATTCTAATACTTAAACATAGAGCTGAACAAAGAGGAATAAAGGTTAATATAATTAACACTTCGCTAAATGATGAATTTGATTCAGAAAATACAGATATTTTATTTTTTGGCGGCGGTCAAGATTTTGAGCAATCAATCGTTTCTAATGATCTAAAAACTATAAAAAAACCTAACTTACAAAAATATATTGAAGATGAAAAAGTAGTTATTGCTATTTGTGGTGGTTATCAATTGCTTGGAAAATATTACATAGCTCCAAATGGTGAAAAAATTGATGGATTAGGAATACTTGATATCTATTCCGAGGGGGGAGATACTCGTTTTATCGGAAACACAGTTATATACAATGAAGATTTTAATGAAACTTATGTTGGTTTTGAAAATCATTCTGGTAGAACCTACACAAACGGATTGAAGCCATTAGGAAAGTGCTTACATGGGTACGGAAATAACGGTGAAGATGGAAATGAGGGTTGTATATATAAGAATACTTTTTGCAGCTATTTTCATGGATCATTATTATCAAAAAATCCAGAACTTGCAGATAGATTCCTAACTATAGCTTTAAATAAGAAGTATGAGAATGTTGTTTTAGATCCTATAGACGATACTCTAGAGCTTAAAGCTAAAGATGTTATGATAAAAAGATTAGAGAATAAAAAATAAATTCAAGGCAAACTATTAGTAGCTTTTGATAGTTTGCCTTAGCTTTTATTACTCTTTATTTAGTACTTTGTTTTCTTTTAAATAATTAATTTCCCATGAATCCATTTCATTTAATGTTTTAAATATATATCCTTTTTCTTTGTAATAGTTTATAACATCTTTAAGCGTTTCAGCAATAATAGTTTGATTGCTACAATCATGCATAAGAACTACCTCAACCTTATTTAATCCAGCCTCATCCCTTAACTTAGAGTTTACAAATTCTGAGGATATATCTTTTGATTTTTCATCTCCTATAGCTATAGTATGCCCTATATAATATTCTCCATTACTTATTATTTTTTGTTGTATTCTAGATAACACTTCTTTTTTATTTTGAGAATTATTTGGACATTCCAACAATTTTATAAAACTCAAATTACCTTCTCCAGTTATACTTTCTATAGTCTTCTTACATTTATCTAAATCATTGAAATAATTTTCTTCACTTTTATATAGATAACTATAATCATGTATATTGCAGTGTGGCATTATACACATATTACTTTTTCTTAAAGTTTTTATTATATAAGAATATATATTAGCTGAATCCCCTACAACAAAAAAGGTCGCTTTTACATCATTTTCATTTAATGTATTAATTATTTTATTAGTTATATTTGCTGAAGGTCCGTCTTCAAATGTTAAATATACAGTTTTTATTTCCTTATCTGTATGTAATGCTAATACAGGGATATAATTTATAATACTAATAAGTAAAAAAATCATAAAAATACTACTATATTTGTTAAACCTTTTTATATTAACCACCTCCTACTTATAATGTTATTTTATGCAATTATTAAGATTATATTATATGTAAATTAAACCACTTAACAAATGTTCTTTATGTTGTTATTATGTAATGTAGATGTTATACTTTAAGTTGTGTATAAAATGTGTAATTTAAAAGTTGAATTTTTAATTGTTATTTATACTTCAATTAGAAATCTATATAATTATATAACTGTAATATAATCAGTTGCTGTATAGCATTTATTACAACTTATATACATAAAAATATTTAAGAAATGGGGAGATGAAATTGAAAAGAAAAAATTTATTAAAGACGCTGGCAGTTGCTCTTTCTATTTCATTATTAGCTCCTTTTGCTAATAAGGTTAGTGCACAAGAGACAAATATCCAATCTCCAGAAATTATTGGGGAAGCTGCTATAACAATCGATATTAATACAGGTGAAGTTATTTATTCAAAAAATGCAGATTTAAAATTATCACCTGCAAGTACTACTAAGCTTATGACTGCATTGCTTTTTGCAGAAAATAAGTCAAAATCAGATTCACTAACCTTTACTGATACTGTTTTAAAGGTTACAGAAACTTCATTAAATGGATATAAGAAGATAAATTCTGGTGACAAAATTTCAGCAGAAGATACAATGAAAGCTGTAATGATCTTCTCTGCTAATGATACGGCTTATTTAATGGCAGAATCAGTTGGTGGAACAGTAGATAATTTTATAACTATGATGAATGAAAAAGCTAATGACTTAGGGCTTAAAAATACACATTTTGTTAATCCTTCTGGATTAGAAATCGATCCATTAAACCCTACAAATACTGAAATAAACCAAACTACTGCTTATGATTTAGCACAAATAGGAATTGCTGCTTTTAAAAATGATTGGATTAGAGAAACTATGGCACCTAAAACTGGTGAGCTTAGTGTTAATTTGTCAGGTACTCCTGTAATAATCGAATCAAGAAATAAAATACTTGGTAAAAATGGTAATATAGGGGGTAAAACAGGAACTGAAGATCAAGCTGGGCATTGTTTTGTTGGCTTTTATGAAAGAGATGGCAGAGATTTAGTTACTGTTGTTTTGAAATCTGAATATGGTGCAACTGGGCTTAATGTATTTGAGGACACTGAAAAAATAGCTAATTATGGATATTTAGCTAAAAAGGAAGTCTATAAGAGTGCTAATGATGAAGTTGGAACTATTAACTTAACATATAAAGCATTTAGGTTTTTTGGTCCTGAAAAACAAATAACAGCTCCTATAATTTTAAATCAAGATGTAGAGTACTATAAAAATGATTTTAATGATAAAAATGCTTCTATTTCTTACACTCAAGATGTAAAAGATGCTTGGAAGCTTAGTGGTAATAAGGAAGTTAAACTAACATTTTCATTACCTGGATACACAGAAGAAATATCTGGTACTATACAAGTTTCTTCTTTAGAGCTTGTTAAAGCAAATTTACCACTATACTTATTATCATTACTAATTCTTATTGTTATATTAGTTCTATTAATATTTATAACTAGAATTATTAATATGAAAAAGAGAAGAAGAAGAAGATATTATTAAAATATATAAAGGTAGATTTAGATATCTGAATCTACCTTTTCTTTAATATATGTACACTTTTTTATGTAATCTAAAAATTTATTTTAAGGAGAGATATACTTGGATAAAATTGATTTTAAAGGTAGTGTGGTTTTAAATCCTGTTCCTGTAGTTCTAATCACATCTAGAAATAAAGCTGGTAAAGACAATGTATTTACAGTTGGTTGGACAGGAACAATATGTACAAAGCCTCCTATGCTTTCTATTTCTATTAGACCTGAACGACTTTCTTATGAGTATATATGTGAAACTATGGAATTCATAGTTAATATACCTTCTTCCAATATGGTTAAAGCTGTTGATTACTGTGGAGTTAAGCCAGGTAGGAAATTTGATAAAATAAAAGATATGAACTTTACCATGAAAGATGGGGAAAATGTTAATGTGGCATATATAGATGACTGTCCAGTTTCTATAGAGTGTAAAGTTAAGGATATAATAAAGCTTGGAAGTCATCATATGTTTATAGCAGAAGTAGTTGGCTCACATATTAATAGCAATTTAATAGATGATAATGGGAAAATACATTTTGAAAAAGGAAATTTAATTTCTTATTGTCACGGAGAATACTTTAAGCTTCCCGAAAAATCTATAGGTTCTTTCGGCTTTTCGGTTAGAAAAAAATCTAATACTAAAAAAGTTAATACTACCGTTACTTCTAGGAAAAATGATTTAAAATCTAATAGTAAAAATTTAAAGAATTATAAATCGTCATCTAAATCAAAATCTAGAAATAAATAGTGATTTTTTTATATAGAATATTTATTATTTTATATTTCTTGACATTAATTAAAAATCTATCTATACTCAATAATATTACATTGAATTATATTCGGGGGATGAAATAATGTTTATACTTACTTATAATATTAAATTTACAGAATTAGATGAACAAATTGAAAAATTACAAATCAATGATATTTTTAATGTTTTTTATGAAAGTCCTTTAGAAATAACAACTGAGGAATATGGTTATGGTTATTTAGAAAAAATAGTTGATACAATTGATATTAGAATTGCCTATGAAAATTCTGAAGAATATTTAGAGTTGTTTAAAGAAAAAGTTACCTCTATTTTAGGAACCAATTGTATAAGTATAGAACAATGTAACTATGATAATTATAATTATAATTTTCCTACTGTTCATATAAATGATAACTGGGTATTATCTTCTCCTGATGAAGTTATACATGATAAAAATATTCATAAAATATCTTTTATTTCTCAAGGAGCCTTTGGTACTGGATTACATGAAACAACAAAAGATTTACTAAATATAATTTTAACTAAAATTGATTTATCTAATAAGTCAGTACTTGATATTGGAACTGGTTCTGGCATTTTATCTGTAGCTTCTGCTATTATTGGTGCATCCAAAGTTACCGCTCTTGATATAAGAGATGTAAAAGATGAGGTTTTATTAAATGCTTCACTAAATGGACTATATAATATTGAAGTATTAGTTGGGAATGCATTAAATGATGAAATTAAAATCAATGATACATATGACTGGATCTACATAAATATAGGCGGAGAAGAAACTGAATTATTTATGAATTTTATAAGAGAACGTCTAAAAAATGATGGTAAAATTCTTGTATCTGGACTTGTTGAATGGAGCTTTGATAAAGTCAAATCTATTGTAGAAAGTTATGGATTTGAACTAGAAACAAAATATCAAAGTAATGAATGGATAACAGCAGTTTTCAATTAGTAATTAACACTAATTGAGAGTGAAAAATTATTAAGTGCACAGTGCACAATTTGCAGTTCACAGTTTAGGATAGAAACTACTGAGTAGTTTCTTAAACTTATATTATAGCAACTATTTTATAGTAGCCTTAATATATTCTTAATTCAGCAAATCTGAATTATTTCCATAACTGTGCACTGCGCCTTGTGAACTGTGCACTATTTTTAGTTATTTATTATAAAGATATTTATATATGTTGTAATTTGCTTTAACTTTATCTACATATTTTTTAGTTTCTGGGAATGGTATATAATCCAAATTTTCTCCATCATTTGAATAGTCTTCATCACTTAACCACTTATTAACATTTCCACTTCCACCATTGTAAGCCGCTAATATCAAATCTAAATTATTATCAAATTCATTTTCTAAAGTTTTTAAATACCAGCATCCTATCCTTATATTTAACTCTGAATCAAAAAGCATGGATGGCATAAAGTAGTTAATTCCTATTTCTTTAGCTGCCCATTCTCCAGTTGTATCCATTATTTGCATCAATCCTTTTGCATCTCTCTTCGAAACAGCTTCTTTATTAAAATCACTCTCAGTTTTTATGACTGCTAACACAAGATATGGATCTATTTCATATTCCTCACTATACTTATTTATATATTCATCATACGGGTAAGGATACACATAGTTCTTCATTACTAATACTACTCCAAAATAAGCAATAATTATTACGATTAAAATAGCTAATATACGCTTAAATTTCATTATTTTCTCCTTATTTATTAATTACCTTTAAAAAATCTATTACTTTATCTACTTGCTTCTTAGTTTTTAATAAATCATTATTATTATCAATAATAATATGTGCATATTCTTTTTTTCTATCTAATGATATTTGGGCATTTAATCTATTTATAGCCTCATCTCTTGATAATTTATCTCTGTTTTTTATTCTCATTATTTGTGTATTATTATCAACCCATACTACAATTATATAATCCATATATGTATGAAGATCATTTTCTATTAAAGTAGGCGCATCTAATATTACCATGGATTCACCATTTCTTTCATATTTATCTAGCTCAAGAAATATTTCCTTTTTTATATATGGTATTATTATATCTTCATATTTCTTTCTTTGTTTTGGGAATCGAAAAATATGATTTCCAAATTCCCTTCTTCTAAATTCCCCTCTCCAATCAAAAAAACCTGATCCAAATTCTATTTTTATTTTTTCTAGAATTTCAGGGTACTTAATAAGAACATCTCTTGATATATCATCTGAATCTATTACTTCAAATCCTTTTTCAGTAAGCATTTTTGATACTGTGCTTTTACCTGAACCAATTCCCCCTGTTAATCCTATTTTAATCATTTTTAATTAAGCCCCCTTACTTAGCATCATACCATGTTTCCCCTAAATTAATATCTACTTCAAGAGGTACTTCTATGTCTAAGACATTTTCCATTTCTTCTTTTACTATTTTCTTTACCTCTTCAAGCTCTTTTGCTTTAACATTTAATATAAGTTCATCATGAACTTGTAATATTATATTACTTTCTAATTTGCTTTCTTTTAACTTTTTATAAACATTAACCATTGCTAGTTTTATTATATCAGCTGCACTTCCTTGAATAGGCGCATTCATTGCTAATCTTTCACCTAAAGCTTTTACTATTCTATTAGAAGATTTAATTTCTGGTATCGCTCTTCTTCTATTTAAAATAGTTAGTACATATCCTTTTTCCTTTGCCTCTTCTATAACACCATCTAAATATCCCTTTATTTTAGGATATCTATCAAAATAAATTTCCATATATTCTGAAGCTTCCTTTTTAGCTATGTGTAAATCTTGTGAAAGACTAAAATCACTAATTCCATAAACTATTCCAAAATTAACAGCCTTAGCTCTACTTCTCATTAAAGATGTAACTTCCTCTACTGGAACTTTAAATACCTCAGATGCCGTTTTTGTATGTATATCACTATGATGTTTAAATGCATCTATCATATTTTCATCCTGTGACATATGTGCTAAAACTCTTAGCTCTATTTGTGAATAGTCGCATGATAATAATATATCTCCTGGTTCATTAGGTATAAATACTTTTCTTATTTCTCTTCCCATTTCATATTTTATAGGAATATTCTGAAGGTTAGGTTCTGTACTAGATAACCTTCCTGTTGTTGTTACAGTTTGATTAAAATTAGAATGTATGTGTCCATCAATATCTATAACATTTTTTAATCCTTCCACATAAGTAGAATTAAGTTTTGTTATTTGTCTATAATAAGTTATTTTGGGTATTATCTCATGTTTATCTTGTAACTTTTCTAAAACTTCTGCATTGGTTGAATAACCTGTTTTTGTTTTTTTAACTACAGGTAAATCTAATTTTTCAAATAAAATTTTTCCTAGTTGCTTTGGAGAATTTATATTAAATTCTTCTTCTGCCAATTTAAAAATTTCTTTTTCTGTTGTAACAATTTCTTCTTTAAATTTAACTGCTAAATCTTCTAACATATTTTTATTTATATTAAATCCTAAAGATTCCATAGATGAAAGAATATATATTAATGGATGTTCAACATCATAATAAAGTTCCTCCATTTTTTCTTCTTTTATTTTATTTTTTAGTAATTCATATATTTCCTTTAATTTCAAATTTACCTTTGCCTCTATTGTTTTATCATCACCTGTTACATCTTCACTTAAATATTCATTTATTAATGTTACCAAATCATAAGATGATCTTGCTGAATCAATAAGATAAGAGGCTATTGCTGTATCAAATTCAAAGCTTTCTATAGAAATACCTAATTTATTTAATACTGTAACAAGAGACTTTCCATCATGAATTACCTTTTTTAGATTTTTGTTTTCCATTATTACTTTTAATCCTAGATATTCGTTATTTGTATTAGAACTATAAATATTTTTAAAATTAATTAAATAAATCTTATCTCCACAAGATAAATACATCTTATTTAATTCTATTTCTGAATATCTTCCATTATTCAAAACCTCATAAGTTATATAACATATTTCATTTAAAGATTTAGACAAATTAAATAAATCATCTGAACTGTCTATATCAATAACATCTAAAATTATTTTATCATCTTTTATATCTTCTTTATTTTCAGGAAGTTTATCTACCAGTGATTTCATTTGTAGCTTAAAAAATAACTTTCTTAATCCTTCTCCATTATACGATTCTTGACTTTTTATTTCGTCTAAATCAAATTCTAAAGGTACTTCTGTAATTATAGTAGCTAACTTTTTACTAAATATAGCTTGCTCTCTAAAGTTCTCTAGATTTTCTTTTATTTTTTTTCCACTAATATTATCTATATTATTTAACACTTCTTCCACAGAACCATAAGTTTGAATTAATTTATAAGCTGTTTTTTCCCCTATTCCTGGTACCCCTGGTATATTATCTGATTTATCTCCCATAAGACCCTTTACATCTATAAATTGAGTTGGAGTAACTCCAAATTCCTGAAAAAATGTTTCGTAATTATATTTTGCTGTTTCTGAAACTCCTTTTTTAGTTATAACTACATTTATATTATTAGATGCTAACTGAAGGGCATCTTTATCTCCTGTCACTATATAAACTTCAATCTCGTTTTTTTCTGCATATTTAGCAAGAGAACCTATTATATCATCTGCTTCAAATCCATCAATTTCATATTTACTTATAGATAATAAATCTAACATATCTTTCACTATAGGAAATTGTTCTGCAAGCTCTGGTGGCATTTTTTTTCTTCCTGCTTTATATTCTTCATATTCTTTATGTCTAAATGTTGGCCCTTTCTTATCAAAAGCTGCAACTATATAATCTGGTTTTAATTCTTCCTTCATTTTAAATAACATATTTGCAAATCCATAAACAGCATTTGTATGAATACCATCTGTAGTTGTTAATTCAGGAATTGCATAAAAAGCTCTATTTAAAAGCGAATTAGAATCTAAAATCAATAATCTTTCCATATTTTCCTCCAAATTAAGGAATTAACTCCTTAAAGTTATTTTTATTATAAATTATACTATTTTTATAGCTATAAATCATTACATTTTAATTAATATAAATAGTTTTACTTATAATCATAGAATATTGATATCCTATAATTATATATCTTATTTAACTCTTCTCTTATAAAATTTCCCAATTTGCTATTCGTTAATTCATAAATATATATTAAATTTGTTATATAAATTATTTATTTAGCAAATTTACTTATCTACTTTCATTTTTAAAGTTTTAATTTTTATTATAACTTAAGATTTATCTATTAAAAAATACTTAAATCTAACTCTTCTGATAAATCTTTAATTATATGTAATCCTGATAAGCTATTTCCTTTCTCATCTAATGATGGTCCATATATTCCTATTCCATATCTCCTAGGAACAGTAGCTAAAATGCCTCCACCTACTCCTGATTTTGCTGGTATCCCAACATGAACTGCAAATTCTCCCGATGCATCATACATTCCACAGGTAACCATAATAGTTTTGACAATTCTACATACCTCTCTAGACATTATTCTTTCATTACTCCAAGGGATAACACCATCATTTGCAATCACAGATCCGAATCTAGCCAAATCTCTTGCACTTACTTCTATAGAACACTGCTTAAAATATAAATCTAATATTTCCTCTACATCTCCATCTAATATTTTAGTACTTTTCATAAAATATGCCAAAGCTCTATTTCTATCTCCTGTTTCTTTTTCTGATAAATATACTCTTTCATTTATTGATATACTATCATTTTTAGTAACTATTTTTATAAAATTTAATATTTTATTAAGTTTTTCATTTATATCTTTCCCATTTATTAAAGATGTTGTTACTATTGCACCAGCATTGATCATAGGATTATAAGGTCTTCCCGAATCCCTTACCTCTAAATTTACTATAGAATTAAACCCCATTCCTGTAGGCTCAACATTAACTTTTTTAAATACATTATATCTCCCATTATCTTTAAGAGCTAAAATTAATGTTACGACTTTTGATATACTTTGAATAGTAAATCTTTTATCGCACTCTCCAGCATAAAACTCTTTTCCGTTTAAATCTACTAGACATATCCCTAAGTCATTTGGGTTAGCCTCTAATAAAGCTGGTATATATGATGCAAGTTTTCCCTTGCTTCCATACTCCCTATTTTTATCAACTAATGTATTTAACAAATTAAACATATATATCACCTCTTTATGTCCTTCATTTATGAAAATCTCTTTATATCTAAGTATTTATATTATATATATGTTTTAATTAATAATCTACATAATTATTACTCATAAGGTAATTTGAAGTATAAAAATTTTAACTAGACTATCTTACTATATTATGGCAAAATAAGTGATATAACTTAGAAAATAGAGGTGATTTCATGGATATGAAGAATATGTTAAAGAAATATGCTACCCTTGCTGTTAAAAAGGGAGTTAATCTACAAAAAGATCAAGTTTTGCTTGTTAATTCTCCAATAGAATGTGTAGATTTTTCAAGAGCTATAGCTGAAGTTGCTTACAAGGAAGGGGCAAAAGAAGTTGTGGTTCACTATAGTGATCAAAGTTTACAAAAACTTAAACTTGAATATGCATCTATGGATACGCTAAAAGAAACACCAAACTGGATAGCTGAATCATATAATTCTTATGCTAAACAAGGTTGTGCAGTCATTTCAATTTCTGCTTCAGACCCAGATGCATACAAAAATATTCCAATGGATAAAATAGCCGCTTTCCAAAAAAGCCGTCAATTAGCTCTAAAGGAATACTACGATTATTCAATGTCAAATAAAATTCGTTGGACAGTAGTTTCTGTTCCTACTGAAGCCTGGGCATTAAAAGTATTTAAAAATTCTAACTCAGAAGAAGCTGTATCTAAACTTTGGGATGTTATATTTAATGTAGTTAGATTGAACAGTGATGATCCTATTGAAGCTTGGAATGAGCATAACAATAATATTAGTAAGAATTTAAACTTTTTAAATTCTAATAAATTAAAAAAACTTCATTATAAAAACTCTATAGGTACTGATTTAACTATAGAATTACCTGAAGATCATATTTGGCTTGGTGGTTCAGAAAAATGTGCTGCTGGAATAGAATTTAATGCTAATATGCCAACTGAAGAAGTTTATACATTACCTAAAAAAACTGGTATTAACGGTACTGTAGTCTCATCAAAACCTTTAAGTTATGGTGGAAATTTAATAGATGATTTTTCTTTAACTTTTAAAGATGGAAAAGTCATAGATTTTACTGCTAAAGAAGGGTTTGAGACATTAAAAAAATTATTAGATAGTGATGATGGAGCTAAATATTTAGGTGAGGTGGCATTAGTTCCTTATGATTCACCTATTTCAAATTCTAATTTAATTTTTTATAATACTTTATTTGATGAAAATGCTGCTTGTCATTTAGCTTTCGGAAAAGCTTATCCAACTTGTATAATTAATGGAGAAAATTTAAGTAATGAAGAGTTATCAAAAAAAGGGGCCAATGATTCTATAATTCATGTTGATTTTATGATAGGAACTAAAGATTTAGATATTACTGGATATACTGAAGATACTACAGAAATTAAAATATTTACTTCTGGAAATTGGGCTTTTTAATTTCTTTAATATATAAAAGTCTTCAATCATATATTTATATTGTTAATATAAATTTACATATTTAATTCAAAGTGATTAATATTGCTTTTATATGTAAATAATGTAGATACTTTATATATGAAAGGGGTTTTTTTATGAGATTGAAGGAGGATAAAATGGTTAAGGTTTTAATATTAGGTGGAAGTGGCTTTGTTTCTCAGGCCCTTGCTAAATACCTAATTAAGCGTGGCTATGAAACTGATATTCTAACTAGGGGAATAAAAGAAGTTAATTATTTAGGCTTTAGAAATCATATAATTTGCAATAGAAAAGATAAGAAGTCCTTAAAATCTTCTTTAAAAAATAAAAATTATGATGTGATTTTTGATATATCTGCTTATTCTAAGGATGATGTAGAAATATTATTTTCATGTATAAATCCATCTTCATTGAAGCGCTATATATTTTGTTCATCCGCTGCAGTATATATCCCTACTAATAGAAATATTAAAGAAGATGCTGATAAAGGTGAAAATTCTACTTGGGGTATATATGGATATAATAAACTTCAAGCTGAATCTTATATAAATGAATTAATATTAAAGGAAGATTTACATGCAACAATTTTCAGACCTACTTATATTTATGGGGAAGGTAATGATTTATATAGGGAATGTTACTTCTTTGATAAATTAGAAAATGAAGATATAATACTAGTTCCAGATGATGATGTAAAAGTTCAATTTATCCATATACAAGATTTAGTTAAGGCTTTTGAATGTGCTATCTATAACGATAATGACAGAAGAGCTTATAATTTAACTAGTCCAAATTTATACTCTTTTGAAGAACTTATAAATCTTTGTGCCTGTATCTTAAATAAGAAGGCTAATATAAAAAAAGTTCCTATTTCTAATTTAGATGTTAGAAGCTATTTCCCTTTTAGAAATACCAACTTTAATCTAAATATAAAGGATTTAAGGGAAAATGGATTTCATTTACCTGTTATATATCTAAAAGAAGGATTAGAAATGTCCTATAAATGGTATAGTGATGAACGACCGATTTATAGAGATTATAAGCTTGTAAAAGCATTATAAATCACAAAAAGTTTCAGCCTATAATGACTGAAACTTTTTTGTAATTACTTTATAGAATCATTGCTTTCTTTATATCTTCTTTTTATTTCAAGTTCTAAAGCTTCTCTTATTCCCTCAAGTTTATTTTTCATTTTTTTCTTTGCAGTAATTTTCTCAAATAATAATGTTAATGATGAAGAAAAAGCATATATTTCCTGACTTTCACTTAATGATATTTCTGTAGAACTTGAATCTATTCCCTTAAACTCATACCTAGAAACATACTTATCTTTATTAATTGTATTTGTAACTTCATATAAATTATCTTTTTCAAATCCTGTTATAGTAGTTACCATTTCAATTTTTTGCTTTCCTACTGTTTTTACTACTTTTTTATAGCTAACTTCTGTTGGATTTTTGTCATTAAATTTAGGTATTTGTTGTTTATTTAAATCTATAAATACCTTAAAGACCTTTTCTATTGGATAATTTATTATAATATTTCCTTTATAAATACTCATATCAAATCCCCCACTTTCTTATAATAATATTATTACATCTTTTCTAATAAATTTCTATAATAAATTAAATGATTACACAACTTGTCTATACCAATTTAAATTCACTTCTATTAAACTAAAAACCCTCTGTTAAAACAGAAGGTTTCCAATAATATTATATGATTTATTAATTATCTTCACTTCTTGGCTTATTTTTGCCAAGTTTTCTAGATTCTTTTGAATAACCTACTTCATTAGCAGTTTCCATTTGCATTTTTTTCAATTCTGACTTAGTTTTTTGACCTGATTTTTTATTATTTTTTGAATTTTTATTATTCTTATGTGCCATATAAAACACCTCCTCATGATAGTTTGAAATTATTAAGGTGTTTTTATTCTAATGACAAGTAATTAAATTTTATTTATCTTCGTATATTATATTATCACAATTTATATTAGCTTTTTCTATATCAGATTCTGATTTTATTGTCCATCCTAAAATAGGCACATTTCTATTACGTTGAACTTTAACTATAGATTTTGGCAAACAATCAATTTCATATGATATAAATGCTGGCTTACTTTCAAAATTTAACAACAAATTTTTCAATAAAAATTTCTTATACCAAACTAAATCGGAGTCTTCAAAGGATCCTGAAAGTTGTCCCCTAGCTATTTCTGGGGCATTTTTCTTAAACCAAGATAATACAAATGGATTAAATGCCTGAACAGCCATATCTCCTTTATAAGTTTTTATAATATTATATATTTCACTTTCAAGTACTCCTACTTTATCTTCATTTTTCACCTCTATAAGTACTGGTACTTTCCCATCAACAAGTTCTAACACTTCTTTTAATGTTGGTATATACTCTTTTGTATTTAAAAGTTTTAAGTCTAGAATATCAATATAATTTAATTCATTTACATCCTTATTTGCGCCCGTCATTCTTTCCAAATTATAATCGTGGAATACTACTACTTCATTATCTTTACTTAATTGTACGTCCAATTCAATTGCAACATTATTTTCTATAGATTTCTTAAATGCCTTTAATGAATTTTCTGGTATATCCTCATTATTATACAATCCCCTATGGGATATTTTTATATTTTTTATCCAGTCTAAACTTCCATCTTCTATTGGAGTTGCTTTTGTTAATATAAAGATTCCCATGCTAAACAATAAAACCACTCCTAAAATAATTAATAAAATTATAATTGCTTTCTTCTTCATAAATATTCTCCTAACTCAAATTTGAACCATTAATTCCCATAATAATAATTATACCATTTTCTTGTATAAAAAAAAGTAGCTATCTAAAATATTATACTTTAGATAGCCTTTATTAACTTCAAATAATTTATTGTAATTTATATAAATTTTCTAATCTCACTCTTATAGATTTTATAAATTCATCTGAATTATTTACTTTTATGTTCTCTAAATTTGAAAGGATAGCTAAATCCTTTGTCATACATCCATCATCTATTGTTTGTATTGATGCTTTCTCTAAATTATCAGCAAACTTAATCAATTCCTCTATATTATCTAGCTCGCCTCTTTTTCTTAAAGCACCTGACCAAGCAAATATTGTTGCTATTGAATTAGTTGATGTTTCTTTTCCTTCTAAATGATTATAATAATGCCTTTGAACAGTTCCATGAGCTGCTTCATATTCGTAATCCCCATCTGGAGAAACTAATACTGAAGTCATCATCGCAAGAGATCCAAAAGCTGTTGCTACCATATCACTCATCACATCACCATCATAATTTTTACATGCCCATATATACCCTCCATTTGATTTTATTACTCTTGCTATAGCATCATCAATCAACGTATAGAAGTATTCTATGTTCATTTCATTAAATTTACTCTTATATTCCTTTTCAAAGATATCCTGAAAAATGTCTTTAAACGTATGGTCATATTTTTTAGAAATAGTATCTTTTGATGCAAACCATAAATCTTGTTTTGAATCAATTGCAAAATTAAAACAACTTCTAGCAAAACTTTCTATAGATTTATTTAAATTATGCATACCTAGTATTACTCCATCACCATCAAAGTCATGAATAAGTTCCTTCTTTTCTTCCCCAAATTCATTAGTAAATACCAATTCAGCCTTTCCTTTGCCTTCAATCTTCATTTCAACATCTCTATATACATCACCATATGCATGTCTTGCTATAGTTATTGGTTTTTCCCATGTTCTTACATAAGGTTTAATAGAATCCACTATTATTGGTGCTCTAAAAACTGTACCATCTAAAATTGCTCTTATAGTCCCATTTGGACTTTTCCACATTTCTTTTAAATTATACTCTTTAACTCTTTCTGCATTTGGTGTAATTGTAGCACACTTTACACCTACACCATATTTTTTTATTGCTTCTGCTGCTTGTACTGTAACTTCATCATTAGTTTCATTTCTATACTCTAATCCTAAATCATAGTATTCTGTTTTTAAATCAATAAATGGATTTAACAATTCATCCTTTATCATGCCCCATAAGATTCTTGTCATTTCATCTCCATCCATCTCAACTAATGGTGTTTTCATCTTTATTTTATCCATGTTTAGCCCCCCATTGTATAAATTTTTAATAAGATAATTATACATTACAAACTAGCTTTTTACAATTACGTTTTATTTAGCCTCTAATTACATACTAAAAAAAACTCCTACTTATAATAATTTATTACTTTCATCGTTATAAGCAGGAGTTCATTATATTCAGTTTACACAAATTTACTTATGGTGTTGTATTGAAGTAAGATTTCACTATTATAATTTTGTAGATGTTCATTCCTAATTACTTTTTATTCTACTATATTATAAACTTCTAAATTATTTGTTCCGTTATAATGTTCATCCTCTACAATTGATCTTATATAAAATGTTTTCCCATTATTTGCCCAACCTTCAAATATTTTATGATGTCTTTCCTCTGTATTAGTAACTATATTGGTGATATTTGTAACTTCTAACTTATCATTGATATTTGCAATACTTAAAGTATTATTCCGTTTTTCATCTTTTTCTAACGCAGGTTTCAAACTGCTTATGATAACTTTATCTTTATTTTCACTTATATGAAATTCGAAGAATGTACCACTATCTACATCTACAATTTTTGTAAGTTTTTTGTTATCTATATCATAATTCCAAATTCCATTTTTACCTTCTGCAAAGCCTGAAAATAATATTCTACCATTTTCATAAAGCATTTCTCCTCTAGTATCAATTTCAATACCATCATCATCTGACAATATTTTAGTGAACTTATTATTCTCAATATATCCTATAGTATTTTTTGTATCATGCTCTTGAGTTGGATCGAAATCATCTGAATAGTATCCTTCTACATACTGATAGTTAACATAAATTCTCTCTCCATCTACTCCTAATACTTCTCTTAATCCCCCATCTTTATCATTATGTCTTAATTCCTTTGGAATAACATAATATTTTTCGTTTGGGATATCTATTAAAGCAAATTTTTGTTCTTTCTCACCTCCCACTAATACTACATCTATAGTACCATTTCTGTAAGAATCATGAACATCATAAAGTAGATTGCCTTGTTCTTCAACTAACTTAGTATATACAGCTAATTCTTCTAATTCGCCATCCTTATTAATAGCATATACTTTATTATCCCTTTTTATCTTATTTGAATAAATTCCATTATGAGAATTAGCGGAATATGATTCCCCTTCAAGATTTTTATAAGTCCAATTAACTTTATTATCGCTGTCTAACTTACCAATGCTTACTTCTCTAATAACATCATTTTCATTCTGATAAATAAGTTGAATAATATTTTCCTTTATATAAGCCATTCTATAAATAGCTCCAGTATCCGGAAGTTCTATTTCTGCAACCTTTTTAATTTGAAAATCTTCATTTTTCTTGTCTTTTGTATTCTCATCAATAATAATCTTTTCTGTTCCTAATACTACATTTTCACTACTATCCTTCGAACATCCTATTGGTATCATTATCATTACTATGACAAGTAATAATACTAAATATTTTGTTTTCATATTAATTCCTCCAATCACTATATATACTCATTATAATAATTAGTTATTATTGGAATAATATTAAGATGTTTCTAAAGTGTTAAAATGTGTAAATTTTACGGTAAATTTAGATCTATTTCCATCTACATCTACTTCTATTGTTGCATTATGCGATTCTGCTATATTTTTGCAAATATATAAGCCTAATCCATGAGAATTTTTCTTGTTTTTCCTACTATCATCAACTTTAACAAATGGTTCAAATATTCTTTCCTTCTTCTCGATTGGAATAACCTTTCCTTCTGATAAAACTGAAAAAATCGTATGTTCATTAATATTTTTCAATTCAATAATTATTTTACTATTATCATTTGAATACTTTATTGCATTTTCTACTAAGTTATTTACTAATATATATAAATATTGTTTATTGCCCTTTATACTAATATCATTTGTTTGATTAATTATTTCTAATGACTTTTCCTTTACACTTATTAAATTAGTTTGTATTATATCATTTAAAATAAATTTTAAATTAACATTTTCAAAGGAGTAATCTTCTAAGTCACTTATTTGCTTTGAAATCTCTAAAAGTGTACCTACTAACTCATTCATTCTATTAGCCTCAAAAACAATTCTTTTTATAGCTATAGCCTTAAATTCCTCATCTTGAAAATTATCTTCACTTAATATTTGTGCATATCCTGAAATACTAGTAATTGGTGATTTTAACTCATGAGTTATATTTCTAAATATATTTTTTTCTTGCTCATCCTTCTTTTTTAACTTTTCACTCATTGAATTAAATGAGTCAACCAGAACTCCTACCTCGTCATTTGAAGTAATATCAATTTTGGAAGGATAACTACCTTTTCCTACTTCTGAAACTTTATTCTTAAGAAGTATTAAAGGATTAACTATCTTTGATGATAAAAAATATATCGAAATTAGTATAATTAAGAAAAGCCCAGCAAATATATAATTAACTAATTCATTTATGTTTTGATTTCTTATATACTCCTTTTCGTAGTTATTGGCTAACATCATAACCCCTATAGCTTGTTTATCCTTACCATATATTAAGTAACTTACTTTTCCAATAATACCATTAGACCTTCTTTCAATATCTATAATAGCCTTATTATCTTTAACTATCTTCAAGGTTTCTTCTGATATTCCATATACATTTAAGTCTAATTCGCTTTCATTAACTGTTCCTTTTAATAATAAGTTACCATCTAGGTCATATAATGCTCCTTGGCAATAAACTCTGTTTAAAATAAAGTTAATTACACTATTATTTAAATCACTTACTGTCATTTCATTTTTATAAATATTATTTATGGCTAAATAATCATTTAAACTGCTAAATGAAACCTCATAATTTTTCTCCATATCATTTGTGATATACTCTTTAAAATTTCTATAGAAAAATTTATTTAATATTATATTGGAGATAAATATTAATACAATAAAAATTACAGATAATACTATTCCATATTTACGCCTTATTGTTAGCATCACTTTCTTTCAACATATAACCCACTCCAAAAACTGTTTCTATGTTAATCTCCTTTTTTAACTTTTGTCGTAATCTTGTTATATGTACATCTATAGTTCTTGTATCTCCAATAAAATCATATCCCCAAACTAAATTTAATAACTCATCTCTTGAATAAACTCTATTTTTATTTTTGACTAAAAATAATAAAAGATCAAATTCCTTTGGTTTAAGTTTTATTTCTTCGCCATTACATTTTACAATTCTACTCTGTTCAGAAATACTAATATTTCCACTAGAAACATTTTCTTTATTCTTTTGATTTGTAATTTCTTTTTTTCTTCTTAAAGCCACTCTAATTCTTGTTATTACTTCTCTAATATCAAAAGGTTTCGTAATATAATCATCAGCGCCTAATTCAAGACCAAGAATCTTATCTGTAATATCAATTCGTGCTGTAATCATAATTATAGGTATTTTATAATTTGTAATTTCTTTACAAATAGAAAATCCATCTATATCACCTAGCATAATATCTAATAATATTAAATTTGGTTTAAATGTTTGTATATCATCTTCTACTCTTAATCCATTATCATTTATTTTAACTTTATATCCTTCTCTAGTTAATGAAAATCTTAATATCTGACTTATATCTTCATCATCTTCAATTATTAATATATTTTCTCTCAAAGTATCACCTCTTTTATTAACATTATATATTCTTTTCTAATTTTTTACTAGTTTTCTAATTTTCACAATACTTTTAAGAGAATTTCAATCTTTAATTTTTAATTATTTTGAATTGAAAGTTCAACAATAACAATTTTATCTTTATATTCTTGTATAGTTTATACTATGTTATATCTGAAAAGGTAATAAAAAAATTGATATCAGAATTATAGCAAACATTATCTGCAAGAATCCTACTAGTGCCCCATATAATATTGCTTTGGGCCCTTGTTTCATTAAATCTTTTATCTTGACCCTCATTCCTATTCCTGCCAGTGCTATAACTTCAAAATTACCGCTAATCCATTTAAACATAGATGATATAAATTGAGGCACAACCCCTACAGTATATAATATACAAATTATAAAAAAGCCATTAATAAACCAAGGAACATTTAGTTTTCTTTTTTTTATATGTTTTTCCTTGATATTTTCTTCTCTAATAATTTCATTATTTAGTTTTTCTTCCAAAAATTCATCTCTAGAGAAGTCTATTTTTTCATAAAACAATACTACAACTACTAATAATATAATCCTTATTATTTTAAATACTGTTGATAATTTTACTACATCATCTGAAATAAATTTTGCTGAGCCTATTACTTGTCCAACTGATTGTAAGATACCACCAATCATTGCTGATGTCTGAAATATTTCATTCTTATATAAATTTGCGGTTATTAAAGGTAATAAAATCATTAAGACAGTACCTACAATATTTACTATTGTTATAGATATTACCTTATCAGAATTCTTAGCCTTAATAACTGCAGATGTTGCACCTATTGCAGATGAACCACAAACTGCATTTCCTGATGCCATAAGTAAACAATATTTTCTATTGAATTTTAGTTTCCTACCTATCCAATATGTTATTGTAATTGTTAAAATCATTTGTAAGATAATAAATATAAGTCCATTGAATCCAAGCTGTAATATTTCATTCAAATTCAAATTAGCTCCCATAAGAACTATAGAGTAATTTAAAAGATCCTTTTCTGCAAACTTAGTACCATTTTCATATTTATTTTCTTTAAATATAGTGTTTCCTAACACTATTCCTATAAATATAGCAAAGCTTGCTGCTCCTATTGTTGAAAATTTTCCACCTAATATTTTTGAAATAGCACTTATAATTAAACAAACTAATAATCCAGGTATTATACTTATAACTTTCTTCATAATATATTCACCTCAAAATCCATATAACTATTATTATGAATCCTATTATAGATAACTTTTTTTGAAAGGTGAAATATCATTATTTTATAATAACAATAGGTTTTTACTTATATATATTTTTTATCTTTAGTATAATTTACAAATAAATTCATGTTGTTTGAAATAAATTTATCCTTATGTATTATTAAATATAAATCTCTTTCAATTTTTCCTTCTTTTATTCTAAAACTAAATAATTTTCCTAAATTAATTTTATCCTCTATAACTCTATATGAAACGCATCCCACACCTAAATTTGCCTCAACAGTTCTTTTTATTGCTTCTGTATTTCCTAATTCTAAAAAGGTATTAAATTTTATTTTATTCTTTTTCAGAAAACCTTCTGTATGTTCTCTTGTCCCACTTCCCCCTTCTCTCATAATTAATCTTTGTTCCTCTAGTACTATTCCTGGAACTATTTCAAAATTTCTTAAGTTGTTTTTATCTCCACATATAAATACTAACTCATCTTTCCATACAACTTCTTTTATTATTTCATTACAATAAATTTCTCCTTCAACAAATGCAAAATCTATTTTATTTTCAAGAATCAATTTCTCAATATTTTTTGTATTTTCAATTATTAGAGATATTTCAATATCTTTAAACTCACTAGAAAAGTCTTTAATTATTTCTGGAAGTATATATATTCCTATAGTGGTACTTGCACCTATACTAATTTTACCTTTTCTACTATATGTGAATTCTCTTAAGTTTTTAACACCTTCATCATATAAATTCAAAATTCTTCTTGTATAATTTAAAAAAGTTTGTCCCTCATGAGTTAAATATAGCTTTTTCCCTATTCTATCAAACAGCTTTACACCTAGCTCTGCTTCTAACTCATTTATACTTTGACTAATTGAAGGTTGGCTTATATACATTTCTTTTGCTACTTTTGTCATATTTAAATATCTAGCAGTTTCATAGAATATCTTAAGCTTTCTAAAGTTCACAATATCCCCCCCCTTGTTTTAAATAGAAGAACTCAGCAATTGCTGAGTTCTAAAATAACTATTTACTTATATCTTCATATTCTACATCTATTACTTCATTAGAAGAATCATCAATCTTAGTTGAATTTTCATCACTAAAATTAGAGTCAAATTCTGAAGTATAATTAGTATTGTTTGAGTTTCTACCAATTTTACCCGAAAAATATTTGCTTATTTTTAATATAACATAAAGAACTACTATAATAGGTAAAATCCATATCAAAAGTTGAATAGCTACAGATGCAACTAATCCAATTATTAAAAAACTACCTATTATGTATAACCCTGTTTTTAATCCACTATTCATAATAAACTACCTCTTTATTTCATATTGTTATTTTCCACTACTATGAATATATTATACCACAGTAATAAAGTCTTTTCAATAAGAGATAACCAATATTTCTTTAAAAGGTTTGTTATACCTTATAGTTTTTTTGTTATATAGATTTATTTTTTTTTTGCAACTTTTGGTAAAATAGCTCCTAATCCCAATAAAACTAAAATTGTTAATACAGTAAGAGAGATTTGGAACCACCAAGCACTTGAATATGTTTCTACTCCTTTTGGGAACATCCCCATTATACAAGCAAATGCTGTAAAGAAGAAACACCAAATTCCAAATCCCAATGCTATACTCTTGTTTTTTACAAACTTGTACTCTGAATTAAACTTGTCTGAAAGTTTTTTAAGCATTATAAACGCTAAGAATACCCATAAATATCTTAATGGCATTACTACTGAGTTAAGCTTTAATAACCAATCAAATAAAGCATTCATATCTCCGATTCCTAAAGCTGGAACCATAATTAATATACCAACTAAAATAGCTGTCATAAGATATCCATTTATAGGAGCTCCGTATTTATTAGTTTTAGTTAATTTTTTTGGTATATAATTTTTATCAGCATCTCCAATTAAAACTTTAAGAGGAGCATCTATTGAAAATACTAATGCTGATATTTGTGCAAGCATATTAGCTATTGCATACACTATTAAAAATGTATTTCCTAATCCATAATATTCGCCTAACATTTTAAATGCATAATATTGACCATTCATCATTAGATCTTTTGGAATATTATTTGCATCAAACATCATTGCCATAGCCATTGAGCCAAGTAAAGCTGAGACAGCAACCATAGCTGCTAAAATTATCATACCCCTTGGAAACTCCTTGCTTGGCTTATTCATATTATTTACATATGGAGAAATTTTTTCAGCTCCTCCAACTGCAAAAACTAACATTGATAATGTTGTAAAATATGTGAAGTCAAATTTAGGTATAAGTGATTGTATTGTTATATTGGTAGTAGCTATCTCTACTCCTCTTATAGCAGGTGCTGCTACCATTAATAAGATATATAACATAGACATTACAAATACAGAAGTACCTGCTATAGTCCCGATTTTCTTTAAAGATGTAACCCCTCTAGATGCTACCCATAAGAATACTAAAAATACAACTAGTGTTAAACTTTGTGCTACAAGTGTATTCATATTATTTATAAAAGTTCCATCTTGTTTTACAGCCCATCCAAGAGCTATTAAAACTGCCTGTGGCTTTTGAGCTAAATAAGGTACATGTACTACCCAATAAGTCCAGCCTGCAAAATATGCTAAAGTTGGACCCATGGTTTCTCTAATCCATGTACTTACTCCTCCTTTTCCATCTTTAAAAGTTGATCCAAGTTCCCCTACCATCAAAGCATATGGAACGAAATATAAACCAATTATTAATATCCATGATACAACTACAGTTAATCCTTGATTTGCAAAATTATTTACTACATTTCCAAATCCCCAAACTGATACAAAAGCCATTAATGCCAGATTGTACCACCTAATTTTTTTAGCGTCTTCTCCCATAACGCGCCTCCTTAAAATATTAAGTATTAAATCATTAATCCATAATTATTTTACCAACACCAGTATCTTCCGACAATAATAAATATTTTTTTCATTTACATATTTTTATTATATTAACATTTTTTTAATCTTTTATTGATAATATTAATTTTTTTATTATTTTTTCATAATATATTATTATAATTCCCTAAAAATTCTTATCATATTATAAAATGTATAAATTAGAATCACTATTTTGAAAACAATAAAAACTATAAAGTTTTATTTCTTTATAGTTTTTATAAAGCTATTTTATTATTTATATCATAAACTTCAAAACAAATACTGCTCCTACTACTATAGTTGGAATAGTTAGTTCTTTATATTTTCCTGTAAATAACTTAAGTATTATATATGATAAAACTCCAAATACCATTCCATCTGAAATACTATAAGCTAGAGGCATCATTATTATAGTTAAAAATGCAGGTAGCGCTTCTGTCCAATCCTCTAAATCTATTTCTTTAATAGGTTCTAACATAAATAAGCCTACTAATACTAAAGCACTACATGTTACTGCTGATGTAATAACTCCAAATAAAGGTGCAAAGAATAGTGCTAATGTAAACATAATTGCTGTTGATACTGCTGTTAATCCAGTTCTTCCACCTTCCGCAACCCCAGCAGCACTTTCAACGAATGTGCTTACTGTACTAGTTCCAAGACAAGCTCCTAAAGTAGTTCCAATTGCATCTGATAAAAGTGCCTTCTTAATATTCGGAACTTTTCCTTCACTATCTAACATCTTGGCTTTTGTTGCAACTCCAACTAGTGTTCCTATTGTATCAAACATATCCATAAATAATAATGTAAATAAGACAATTAGCATGTCTATTGAAAATATATTATGCCATTCAAATTTCATAAATACAGAACTAATTGATGGTGGGGCACTTATAATGGCATCTGGTAAATTTGTTATTCCCATTGGAATACCTATTATAGCTGTTATTATCATTCCTATAAATAATGCACCTTTAACATTCCTCGCCATTAATATTCCTGTTATAACTATTCCTATAATTGCAAGTAACGCTGGACCTTTTGTTATATCTCCAAGTGATATTAATGTTCCCTCACCTTTAACAATAACGCCTGCTCCTTCAAGTCCTATAACAGCTATAAATAAACCTATTCCAACTGAGATTGCCTTTTTAATATTTTCTGGTATAGAATCAACTATCGCTTCACGAACATTAAAAGCAGTAAGTAAAATAAATATTATACCTTCTAAAAATACGGCTGTTAATGCAAACTGAAATGAGTACCCCATTCCAATAACTACCGTAAATGCAAAGAAAGCATTTAATCCCATACCTGGTGCTTGAGCAAACGGAAGCTTAGCATATACTCCCATTATTAAGGTTGAAATAATTGCTGAAATTGCAGTTGCTGTAAATACAGCCCCACTATCCATTCCTGCTTGTGAAAGTATTGAAGGGTTAACTATTAATATATATGCCATAGTCATAAATGTAGTTATTCCTGCTATAATTTCTCTTTTTATATTTGATCCACTTTTAGTTATACCAAAATAATTATCAACCATTCCATCATTTTTAAATATTGTTTTCATTTTATCCCTCTTTCGTATTATTTTATAAATCCCTGAACTATAATACACTAAATTCCGACAAAATCCAAGTATAAAACGAATATTATTAATATTTTTTATAATATTTTTTGTGATAACATTTTCTTAACTACACTTTTTTATTTTATCTATTATTATAATTCGTAATTAATACTTTAATTCACAAATATGATTTTAGTAAATTGCCAATTTACTAAATAATAATATAGCACCTAAAAAGTAATAAAAAAGTCATGAAAAAAGCCCCGCATAAAGCCATTTGCTAAACACGGGACTAATTTATCTATTTATTTTTCCCCAAATTTTTATCAAATTGGGATGTTTTATTTTAAGTATGAACTTAGAGTAGCCTTACTTTGAATGTTCTTCAATAGCAACTGCAACAGCAACTGTAGCTCCTACCATTGGGTTGTTACCCATTCCGATAAGACCCATCATTTCAACGTGAGCTGGAACTGATGAAGATCCTGCAAATTGTGCATCTGAATGCATTCTTCCCATAGTATCTGTCATACCGTATGATGCTGGACCTGCTGCCATATTATCTGGATGAAGAGTTCTTCCTGTACCACCACCTGATGCTACTGAGAAGTATTTCTTTCCTTGATCAACACATTCTTTTTTATATGTTCCAGCAACTGGATGTTGGAATCTAGTTGGGTTAGTTGAGTTACCAGTGATTGATACATCAACTCCTTCGTGATGCATTATAGCAACACCTTCTCTAACATCATTTGCTCCATAACATTTAACTTTAGCTCTTGGTCCATTTGAATATGGAACTTCTCTAACTATTTCTAATTTACCTGTGAAGAAATCAAAGTTAGTTTCAACATAAGTAAATCCATTGATTCTTGAAATTATAAATGCAGCATCTTTTCCTAAACCATTTAATATAACTCTTAATGGCTCTTTTCTTACTTTATTAGCCTTTTCAGCTATTTTTATAGCACCTTCTGCAGCTGCAAAACTTTCGTGTCCTGCTAAGAAAGCAAAACATTTAGTTTCTTCTCTTAAAAGCATAGCTCCTAAGTTACCATGTCCTAAACCAACTTTTCTATCATCTGCAACTGAACCTGGAATACAGAAAGCTTGTAAGCCTTCTCCTATAGCTTCTGCTGCTTCTGCTGCTTTTGTGCATCCTTTTTTAATTGCTATAGCAGCACCTAAAGTGTATGCCCACATAGCATTTTCAAAAGCGATTGGTTGAGTAGATTTTACTATATCGTAAACGTCTATTCCTTTTTCATCACAAACTGTTTTTGCATCTTCTATTTTACTCATTCCGTATTTTTCTAATACAGGAATGATTTGATTTATTCTTCTTTCATAACTTTCAAATAATGGCATAATACTTTTCCCCCTTCAAACTATTCGTGTCTTGGATCAATAGTTTTAACTGCTTCGTCAAATCTACCATATTGACCTGTTGCTTTTTCCATTGCTTCGTTAGCATCCATTCCTTTAGCAACCATTTCCATCATTTTTCCTAAATGTACAAATCTATATCCAATGATTTCATTATTTGCATCTAAAGCAACTTTTGTCACATATCCTTCTGCCATTTCTAGGTATCTTGTTCCCTTTGCAACTGTTCCATACATAGTACCAACTTGTGATCTAAGCCCCTTTCCTAAATCTTCAAGTCCAGCTCCTATTGGTAGTCCACCTTCTGAGAAAGCAGTTTGGCTTCTTCCGTAAACTATTTGAAGGAATAATTCTCTCATAGCTGTATTTATTGCATCACAAACTAAATCTGTATTTAATGCTTCTAGTATTGTCTTTCCTGGTAATATTTCTGAAGCCATTGCTGCTGAATGTGTCATACCTGAACATCCTATAGTCTCAACTAATGCTTCTTCAATTATTCCATCCTTAACATTTAAAGTTAATTTACAAGCTCCTTGTTGAGGTGCACACCAACCCACACCGTGAGTTAATCCTGAAATGTCTTTAACCTCTTTAGCTTGTACCCATCTTCCTTCAACAGGAATTGGTGCTGGTCCATGATTTGGTCCTTTGGCAACAATGCACATTTCTTCCACTTCTCTTGAATACATCATATTATATCTCCTCCCTAATTATAGATTGCTATAGTCTTATTATGTTTATAACAATTCGTTAAGTATGTAGACTACAAGTAATCGGGACAAATATAGCCCCTCTGGGTTAAATTTATCCTACATCTATAATAACAGATGTAATAAATCCAAACAATATTATATTATAAAAAATATACCTTTTATGCCATAAAAATTTAATACTTGCCATTCAAATACATTTCTGCTATAATAATTTTTGCAGCCAGTCGGCATGGCGGAACTGGCAGACGCACATGACTCAAAATCATGCGGGAAACCGTGAGGGTTCGATTCCCTCTGCCGGCACCAATAATTATAAGAAATGACTTTATCACTAGGTTTAATTACCTTTTGATAAAGTCATTTTTCTTTTAGATATATTTATATTTCTTAGCAAATTACTGTATATTTAAATATTTCATGGTCAAAATAATCTTGAAAGGTGGTTATTTTTATGAAAAAATTTATTGTTCTTATTTTAATTTCTTTATTTATAAATTTTAATATTGTTAGAGCAGACCCTCAACTTAGTACTAATATCTTTAAAGAAGGTATATATGATGTTAATTCTATTAATAGATCATTAGGGACTATTACCACAGTTCAAAATATTTCTAAGGATAAAAATCTATACCTTATAGTCTTGGATGATAAGCAAGCTGTAATACAAACAATAAAAATGACACCTAATTCTGCAAAGTATAGATTAAACGACTTAGAACCTAATTTTAAAATGATATTGATTGGAGATGGGGATGCATTCTTATCTTAATTAAATTTATATGTTAATAATCAATTAAAATAAATTCTATATAATATTATAATTACAATATTTATAAAAGGTGGTTATTATAATGAAAAAATTTATCACTATGCTGCTAATCTCTTTAACTTTAGCTATTAATATTGTTAAAGCCGAACCTCAAGCTGAACCTATTCTACTTACTGAAGGAGTATATGAAGCAAGTAAATTTGATATTCCCTTAAGTAGTTTAAAATATGTTTCAAATTCATCAAATAATAATTTTGCTTACTTTATTATTTTTAATGATGATGAAACTATTCTACAATCAATAAAATTATTACCTAATTCACCTAAGTACGAATTGTACCCACTATCATCTCATTATAGAATAGTAATAATAGGAAATGGTTCGGTTGTTTTATCATAAAATTTTTATTTTTAAAAAATGAGTGAGTAATCTATCTTTAGACAACTCACTTATTATTATTTTTATATAAACATAAATACTTCTATTTAATTAAGAGTTAATTTTATAATTTTATCATCATTTATATTTGGATTTCCTCTTCCATCTCTGTTGTTTGTTGTTATATAAATTGATCCATCTTTTGCTTCAACAACTTCACGTAACCGTCCAAATTCATTTTTCATTATAGATTCAACATTTGTAACCATTGTTCCTTCTTCATTTAATGAAATACTAAGCAATTGACTTCCTCTTAAATTTGCAACTAGCAATCTACTTTTCCAAGGCCCTTGACTTATAAATGTAATACCTGAAGGAGCCCAAGTTTCTTCTCCACTTTGTATTAAAGGCTTTTGTGATAAAATATTATTTGATACCTCATTTCCCTGTACTATAGGCCACCCATAGTTTATTCCTGCCTTTATAATATTTATTTCATCATGAGCTGCTTGTCCATGCTCTGCTTCATATAATATGTTATTTGAATTCCATGCTAAACCTTGAGGATTTCTATGTCCTAAAGAATAAATAGATGAGTTAATAATTGGATTATCTTTAGGAATACTTCCATCTAATTCAACTCTTAATATTTTTCCTGCTAAACTCGTTAAATCTTGTGCTAAATTAGGAATTCCAGCATCTCCCGTTGTTATATATAACTTTTTATCTGGACCTATCTTCAGCCTTCCACCATTATGAATTCTCCCACCTGGAATTTTATCTAAAATTACTTTATCAATAAATGCTTTATTATTATTTTCAATTAATCTAACTACTTTATTATAAACTTTATTGTCTTCTAAATATGAATACATTACATATATATAGTGATTTTGTAAGTAACTTGGGTCTAAAACTACTCCCATCAATCCACCTTCGCCTCTGCTTATGAAAGGTTCTTTTAATGTAATTACTGGTTTAAAATTAAGATTACCATTTTCAATTACCCTAATACTTCCAACTCTTTCAGTAAAATATAACTTTCCTTCATCACTTATATCAATTGCCCAAGGTATGTTCAAATTCTCTGCTATTACTTCTACTTTATAAGGGAATTTTTCTGAAGGAGATATACTTGTTTTAGCATTTGTTAAATTTCGTGACATCATATCAGACAAAAGACTGTAGATTATTCTTTTCATACCATTTCCTCCAATCATAAAAAAATATCATAGTATAAACATTCACTTTGTTTATACTATGATATTTTTATTAAAATGCTCCTTTTAAGTTTTTTAAAAGTTATATAAAAATAGATTCTAATTATATTTATTTTTTATTCCTCTGTATTAGGCTTAACTTCTTGATTCTCTTCAGTATTTGTGTTGTTCTCTGGATTTTTCTCATCGTCTGGCTTTGATTCATTTTCATTAGTATCTGTTTCATCTATTACTTCTTCTTTTTCTGGTTCCTTTTCCGGTTCCTTTTCCTCTTCATTTGAATTTGGATTATTATCTTCATTTATTACCGGCTCTTCATTTTGATTATCATTTATATTATTATAACCGCTCTCATTATTATTTCCATTTATAACAGGGATTGATTCATTATATATTGTTTCATCTGTATTTGTATCTTCTATAATAGCTTCTTCCTTTTTCTTTAATAAATCATTATATAAATTCTCATAAAACAATAAGTCTTTATCAAGATTATTTTCTGTTTTGCTTATATCTATATTAGAATCCAATTCTCTTATTTTATTTTTTAGCAACTTTATCTTTTCCTTTTTTTCATTTTCTAATATTTTATCTTTATTAACATCTCTTTCATTATTAGTTTTATTAGTAGATATTTTTAAAGATAAATTTATTTTATTTATTTTATTAGAATAAATCATACCACTTATAACTACAGCTGCAAAGACTGTTATTAAACCTATACATATTCCTAATTTTATTTTAAAGTTACTATTAATTGTTTTAATTAAGCCTTTAATAAGTTTCATCATCATTACTCCAATTTATATTTTTTAGTCTTATTTACTATATTTTATCAGAATATAGTAAATAATACAAATGAACTAATATACTTTATTAAATACCTATTTTTTCAATTATTAAATTTAAATAATAAAATTATTTAATGATAGGTTCAGTTTATTTAAAACTATTTTTTCATTTTCAATTGAATCTCCTAATCCTTTTATAAATTCTTCAATTTTGCACATGTCTGAATTAGTATCTTTTGAATTACTAAGTATATCACTAGTAGAAATAGCTATATTTTCTATTTTCTCTCCTATTTCCCCCATATAAGCAAATATATTCTCTGTTAAGTTGTTAATTTTTATCGATTCCTCTGATAATAGTTTCATATCTTCACCATAAGACTTTGAAATGTCTATTAGTAAATTATAGTCATCTTTAACTTTTGAATTTAAATATTTAACTAAATCTTTTGAATCTCTAGATATATCATTAAATACAGATATAACACTTAATATAGTTTCTTTTACATTTTTTAAATTCAATTCTGTTTCATCTGATAATTTTCTAATCTCCTCTGCAATTATTGAAAAACCATGCCCACTATTTTCAGCTTTAGCTGCTTCTATTGAAGCATTAATAGCTAATAGATTAATTTGTTTAAAAATAGAATTTATTATTTTCAGCATACTCTCTATTTCTTTTATTATCTTTCCTCTTTCTAAAGATAATTCTATATGCTTAGATTTAGTTTCAAATATATTAAATGCATTTTCTACAGATTTTAAACTCAATTTTTCTATTTGTATTGCTTTTTTACTCATATCATTTGCATTATTAGAATTTTTGATTATTTCTTTACTTATAACCTTAGTAACTGCTATTATCTCCTGTATCTTACATGCTGCAGTTTCACAATCATCATTTAACATCGCAACTTTATCAGATGTATTTAATGTATCTTTTTTAGCTAAACTTATTGTTTTTTTAATTTTATCTGATGAAATTACATTATTCTCACTATTTTCATTACTAGTATAAACCATTTTCTTTGTTTGGTTTAATATATTTTTTATACTTTCTATAGCTAAATTTAATTCTTCTATAACTTCTCCAATTTCATCATTATAATAATCTTTCATTCTATAATTTAGATTTCCTTCGCCTAAAGCCTTGGCATATGAACTAATATTTTTCAATTGCCTGCTTAATTTTTCTTTTAACTTAATTAGTAAGAAATATGATAATAGTATAGCTATGATAATCATTATTAAATTTAATACTATTATTATATTAGATTCATCATTATACTTATTAGATAATATATTTACATTCAAACTATGTTTCTTAAGCAATTCACTACTCTTTTCTTCAATTGTAATTTTTTCGTTGGTTATTTCTTTTTTGTAAAATTCATTAGCCTCAATATAATTTTTATTATCTATAATATTAATTAGCTCTTCTAGTTTAATAAAATAATTATTTATATCTTTTGTATAATTCTTATCTTCATATACATTAATCTTTTCTTGTATTTGTTGTGTTATATTATTATATCTTATTTTATAATATCCTTTAGAAGATACCTTTGTTTCATCTATTACATAAGTTATAATATTATCTAAACTATTAATATTATAATTTATTTCATATAAAGTACTTAATTTTTTATTTTCTATTTGTAGTTTCTCTAAACTATTTCTCCCAAATAGTATTCCATAAACACCTAGTCCACCTAAAAATATCATTAATAATATTAATATATTTATTAATATTATTAATCTATTTACTATATTTCTATATTTTTTATCCTTTTGCTTATTGTATTTTTTAATATTATATACATTACTTTTAATTTAAATCTCCCCCTAAAATTTCTTTATTTGATAAACTCCTTAATTAATTTTATAAATATTAAATTAAATTTAAATTATGTATTTGTTAAAACTATATAAAAAAATTTTTAAAACTATACATATTTATTACAAAATAATTATTTTTCTAATATTTTTCTATAAATATTTACAAAAACTTCTATTAATGGTAAAATTATAAATATTAAATCGTTTTTCACAGGAGGTGACATTAATGGAGATTAATCATAAAAGTATAATTAACAATATTAATAATTCTTATGTTGATACAGTAAATTCCTTATTCTTTACTCCTGATTTTTTTGTAGAAAATCATTACATTAAAGATTTGAATGATAATATGGAAAATATCTTAATTAATGAAATACTTGAGGTTGATGACGAAACACTAGTTAAATTTATAATTGGATTATGTAAAGATAAAATGGAAGACTATTTCTCTGCTATTGAAATATTTGAAGATTTACTTAAAGATATAAATTCTATAAAAAATGTATTCATTGCAGGAAATATTTATTCTATGCTTTCAATTCTATATTTAAAATTAAATAATTTTGAATATAGTAAGAAATATTTTGATTTAGCAATTAATTTTTTAGAAAGCAACTTCCAAAATGAATCATTACTTTTTCTTTATATTAATGTATCTATTACAAAATTGAAAATATGTAAATTTGATTCTTCAGTATATATTAATATTAATAATGCCTTTAGACTTTTGTCTGAAGCAGAATATTCTTATTCTTCTCAAGCATATCTAAAGCTTGGCGTTATTTATTTTAAATATCTAAATTTAAATAATATTGCTATAAAGCTTTTTAAAAAAGGCTTATCAATAGCTAAAGAAAATAAAGATGATAAATTAAAAATTTTAATCAATTTCTATATTGCTAAAACTTATAGATCATCCGATAAAACTAATGATAGTTTAGAAATATTGAATTTTATAATAAGAGAGTTTAATGAAATTTTACCATGTCCCTTAAAAATAAAGATATATAATGAGATCATTAAAATTTATATAAACTTAAATAAAAATTCTGAAATCATAGAAGAATTTTTAGAACTTTACAAAAAAGAATTATACAAGATAGAAAGTTTTTACTTTGATGTTTATTTAGCAAAATATAATTTACTACAAGTTAAATTTAAAATATCAAAAGATATTAATCCTTTAACTGATTTATTTTATTACTTAGACAATGCTTCATACATTTATAAAAGTAATCTTTCCAAATTTAGATTTATGGACTTTTGCTATTGGCTGGAAATTTCATATGGTAATGTATTCTTTAAATTAAAAGATTATAAAAATGCTTTATTTCATCATAAGAAATCGCTACTCTATTCTGAAAAGTTTCAGGATAGAAGAACTATTAATTCTTTTAAGCTAATATCTAAAGATTATGAAGCTCTTTCTGATTTTAAGGAATCTCTCATATATTTTAAGAAGTCTAACTATATAATTGAAAGATATGACAAAATCAAAAATCATGATTTGTTTATTAGATTATTTGAGGACTATGAGAATTCCAAAAGCTATCATTCTGTAAAGAATAACTTTTTTTCTAATCTTAGTCATGAACTTAGAACTCCAGTCAACATAATTTATTCTTATGTTCAGCTTATGAGTTCCTTAAAAGATAAGGATTCATATCATATTGAAGATTGCTTTTTTAAATATGAAAGAAGTATAAAACAAAATTGTTTGAGAATGCTAAAGCTCATAAATAATTTAATAGATATAACCAAGATAGATTCTGGATCTGTACAATTGAATACCTCTCCTTTAGATATAGTACCTTTTATAGAAAATTTAACATTATCTGTAATCCCGTACACTAAATATAAAAGCCTTAATATTATTTTTGATACTAACATAGAAAATTTATATATGAAGCTAGATCCTTATGCATTAGAAAGAATATTATTAAATTTATTATCTAATTCTATTAAATTTACTAGAACTAATGGAAATATACTAGTTAAACTTGATAAAACAAATTTTGATTTAAAAATAATTGTGAGAGATGATGGTATTGGAATACCTGATAATTTAAAAGATTTAGTTTTTAACCGCTTTTTTAAAGTAGATACAACTTTATCTAGAAATACAGAAGGAAGTGGAATAGGTTTATCAATAACAAAAGGGTTGGTGGAAATGCAGGGAGGATATATCTATCTTAACAAAGACTATACTGATGGCTGTGAATTTGTAATAACCTTTTCTAATATGTTAGAAGTTAATGATTCAATCGATGTTGATTTTAAGCATTTTATTGATGATGAAAAAATACTAAGAGAACTATCTGATATATATGAATTGTTCTAAATACTAATATTTGAAAATTGTATCAAACAAACTACTTTTTTAGTATATATTTTTATATAAATGTATTTTTTATATCATTTAGCAAATACTACTATTGCATTTTAGATTATTGTCTAAATATATTTTAAGGAGGATTCTAAATGAAAAAGTTTGTTTGTACTGTTTGTGGCTATATACATGAGGGAGATGCTCCACCTGAATTTTGTCCTGTCTGTAAAGTAGGCTCTGAAAAGTTCCAAGAAATTACTGATGAAATGAGATGGGCAGATCAACATAAAATTGGTACTAAAAATGATCTTGAACCAGATATGCTAGATGCATTAAGAGCTAACTTTACCGCTGAGTGCACTGAAGTTGGAATGTATCTAGCTATGTCACGTCAAGCTGACCGTGAAGGTTATCCAGAAATTGCTGAGGCATATAAAAGAATTGCCTATGAAGAAGCTGAACATGCATCTAAATTTGCTGAAATTTTAGGTGAAGTTGTAGTTGCTGATACAAAAGCTAATTTACAAGCAAGAGTCGAAGCTGAATATGGGGCTTGTGACGGTAAAAAGAAACTTGCTGATTTAGCTAAGCAACGTAATCTCGATGCAATTCATGATACTGTACATGAAATGTGCAAGGATGAAGCAAGACATGGTTGCGCTTTTAAAGGCCTGCTAAATAGATATTTTAGTTAATATTTAATTGATAAGGAGAGATTCTAATGCAAAAAATTTATTGTAGTGCAAATAATTGTTCTCATAACAAAGAAAATATTTGTTTTTCTAATCGTATAAATGTTGTTGGAAAGAATTCAGATAGCGAATGTGATACATGTTGTTCATCGTTTTTAGATCGTGCCACTTATGGTAATTTAACTAATAATGCCTATGATGAGGGGGATCCTTGTAGTTGCTTAGTCTGTAAGGTTAATAGTTGTAAATATAATGAAAATCAATTATGTTCACTAAATTCTATAAACATTTCTGGAAATAGCGTTAAGTTATATAGCCAAACCAATTGTGAAAGTTTTTGTAGAGAATAATATAAATAAAAATGATATCCAACAAAGGATATCATTTTTTATTTATTAAGGGGATAAATTATTTATTGCTAAGCCGCGCTAACAACTTATATACATATAATACTATGCTTTTATGTCAGTACTGTTACAAAAAATATAAGAAAGTATTTCTTTTTTCTTAAGACTCTTAATTTTTCTTAAGTTCATTTAACTTCTTTTGAAGATTATACACCCTTATATTTGACTTTAACTTAGCTATAAACAACTCCTCGTCTATCGGCTTAGTGATAAAATCATCTGCTCCACTATCTAATATTTTAGATAATGCTTTATTATTATCTAATGCAGTAACTGCTATTATTGATGAATCTATATTATTTCTTCTTATTTTTCTAATAAGATCTTTTCCAAATTCATTTTTGAGTATAATATCTATTAAGTATATATCATACTTTTTCCCACTTTCTATTAAAGATTTTCCATCTTCATAATAATCTACGTTACATATTTTTCTGTTCTCTAATATTGTTCTTTCTAATTCTATAAAGAAATTATTATCTTCAACAATCGCTATACTTGCTTCCTGAAGATTGTTCATATATTCATCTTCCCTAAATACATTATCTAAATATTTTCTTATTTCATCTTCTAAATCCTTTTTTAAAATATATTCACTTATTCCAAGGTTAATAAGATCTTTTCTTGTATCACTCATATCTTCACTAGTTACAACAAATATAGGAATATCAAACTTGTTATTTACTTCTCTTACAAAGTCCTCAATATTTCCATCCTTTACATATAAAGATGAAATTATAAGACAAATATTTTGCGATTCTAATACTTCTCTTGCTTCATGGAAATCCTTAACATTAATATAATTATGTCCTTTTTCTTCAACGTTTTTCTCTACTAATTTAGAAAAAAAGCTACTTTGTTCAATATGTAATATATTGCACATACTTACCACCCCTTTATTAAATCTAATTTCATTATACAGTATTTCTTCTCTTCTTTTAATTAAATCTTCTAAACTTGTATAAAAAAATTAAACTAAAGAAATTTTTCTTAACAATAACTTACATATGTTTATTTAGTTCACAGTTATTTTCATTTGCTAGGGAACAGGTATCAGGTATCAAGTATAATCAAAAATTAAGATTATATATTTAATAATTATTTTTCTAAAAGAATCTACCATCCGTTACCTATTACCTCTTACTTGTTACATGTTACCTGGTTACATGTTACCTATTCCCTGTTACTTTATCCAATAAACTATGCCTTGTGCACTACAATCTAGAAATTTTACTTCGCAATTTATTATCCCAAATGTGCTATCCATCTATATACATATAAAAATAATAAAATCATTATACTCCCTAATAATATCCATAAACTTGTAATTATAATTTTTTCTATTTTTTCATTCATAAATACACCTAAAATTTCTATTATCTATTATTGATAATAATCTATAACATTCTTTAAAAATTTAACTGTTTGAATCGGTGCTTTTCCTATAGAAGTTTCTCCTGCTAGCAGTAAACCGCTTACCCCACCTTTTATAAATCGATGAATACTTTCTATTTCTGGTAATGTAGCTAAATGTCCATTTTTCATACTATTTAATAAATGAGTTGCTATAATTACTTTTTTATTTTTTGATTTTATTGTTTCAATAGCTTTTTCTTGTAACTTTATAGCATTTAATATTCCTGACTCTGGTACTAAATCTCCTCTTCCTATAACTATAGAATCTACTACCTTTAAAATATCTTCAATATTATTAATACCAGTAGGTGTTTCTACTTTTGCCCAGACTTTACAGTTTGTATCTTTGCTACTACCTTTTATAATTTCTTTTATTATATTTATATCATCTTTTTTTTCTACAAATGATTGACATATAATATCTACATCGTTATTTAATGCCCACAATATGTTTTCTTTATCAATTTCACTTAAACAATTTTTATCATCATAAATGCCTGATAAATTACAGCCCTTACCCCCTCTTATAATTCCACCTTTTATAACTCTAGCATTTATTACTCCTTTATCTATTTTAATTATTTCAAAATTCATTGTATTGTCTTTCATAGAAATAGTCTTTATATTACTTTTAATTATTTCATCGGTTTCTATTGTCAATGGAATTAGCTTCATGTCTTTTAATGTTAAAGTATCTATACCTCTATAGAAATCTTCTCCACAAAAGTAAACTTCTTGTCCATTATAAACTTTGTATATATATTTTAAGTCCTTAGATACTCTTATTTTTTTCCCGCATAAATCAACTAGTATATGTATATCTCTTTTTAGTCCTTTAGAATATTTTATTACATATTCAAATTCTTCTTTATTAAAATGAGAACAATTTAGTCTTAATATATCTACTCCATTTTCTATTAGTTCCTTAATAATCCATTTATCTGTAGATTTTGGTCCTATAGTGGCTATTATATGCATAATTTTCTCCTAATTATTGATCATAATTATCTTTACTACAGAAATTCAATTTTTATTACAAAAATTTATTTATAATTATAATGAAAATATGATATAAAATTATTTTTATTTAAGATAATTTTATATCATATTAAATAATCATTATTACTGTCACTCCCTATTTGAGATTTCATTTAGTATATCAACGATTCCTTCTATATATAATTGCTCTATTGTCTCTTCAGCTTCTACTGGTATTTTAATATATAAAGCTGGTGCATTTATATTTTTAAGCAAGTATAAATGATCTCCCTGCTTACAAATTATATTTTTTATATTTTCATTTAATAATTTATTTACCATTTCACTGCATTCTTTAGACTTCTCATTGTTATCATAAAATATTTCACATTGTGAAATATCTTTCTTAAATTCTATTCCAACATAAAAATCTATATTTGTTATATTTGCTATAAGGACCTTCTTTAACAAGCTTCTTGCTGTACTTTGACCTTGATACAAGTCAACAATAAAATTACCACTTTCCTTTAATTTTTGTGAAATAGCTTTTAAAATTTCAGTATTATTTATATCTATTCCGTATTTCACTTTGCCTCCAAGGAAAATTATTATTAGTTCATTCTATTCTCTTTTGTATGAATATGTTCTAAAGTCTTTGTTGAAAGAATAAATTTATATATAAGTTATCTTAAGGAGGTTCATAGTGAAAAAATTTCTTATCACCTTAATTTGTATATTTATTATTTTCTCTTTTTCAGGTTGTAATTTTAATAAATCACAGTACATAAGACCTGGTACTAAACCTAACAATAATTATTATACTAATGAAATACAAGAAAGATTGAATCAAAATGATTCTTATACTATTAAGATTTTTGATTTAAATGTATATAAATATTATGATGTTAATGAAGAAGAACATAGTATTTTACCTGAATTTATTGACTCTTTAAACGATGAAAACTATGGTGCTGTAGTAGAAGAAGGGCTTTCTCCTGAATATAAGTTATTACTAGAATTTTCAGATGTAAAATATATTATAAATGCATATAACAATAAATTAATTTCAATTTATCCATGGGATGGGGTATATGATGAGGATACTATTTCCATGGAAGGTGTTTCTGACTATTATAATTTATATAAATTTTGTGAATATATAAAAAAAGTTTCTAATGGATTTGAAGGATAAATACAGAACAGTAGGTAAAATTTATATAAAGTAAAACTTTACCTACTGTCATTTTTTCTTAAGCTAACGGTTATTATTTTTTTATTCCTTCAAGCATTTTAAAAACTCTTTTTCTATTCAATGGATGAATTTTATTGGGTGCTATTTCATTTAATGGAGCTAATACAAACTCTCTTTCTTCCATTCTTGGATGTGGAATTGTTATAAAATCATCACTAGTAACTAAATCATCGTAAAAAATAATATCTAAATCTATTACTCTCGGTCCCCATCTAATTACTCTTTCTCTTTTCATGTCTTTTTCAATATTCAATAATAAAGACATAAGTTCTCTTGGATTTAATATGGTGTCTACTTCTATAGCTGCATTTTTAAAACTATCTTGATTCTCATATCCCCAAGGTTCTGTTTCTATTATTTTAGAGGCTTTTAGCAACTTTATTTCTTTATTGCTTTTTATTTTCTCTATTGCAATATTTATGTTTTCAGTCTTTTCTCCAATATTACTACCTAACGCAATATATGCTTTATGCCATCCTCTATTTATTTCTACCGCAGCTGTATCTAAATGCCTACCTATTGGTGCCCATGGTTTTTTTAATAATACTTTTATGTTTTTTACTAAATCATAGTTATATAATACATATTCTGCTATCTTTTCTGCTGCGGTTTCTATTAAATCATAACTCTCTTTTTGAAATTCCTTTTCAATATTATGGCAAAGCTCCCCATAATGAACTGACTTTGTTAAATCTCCACTCTTAGATGCTAAACTTAAATCTACATCTAATTCTAAAGATAATATAAACTTTTGTCCAAGAGATTTCTCTTCATTAAATACACCATGATTTGCAAATATCTCAACATCTTTTAAATATAACTTATCCATAGTTTTCCCTCTATTTCATTCTTAATATTTTATCAGTCATAATACATGCTCTTTTGTTTTCAAGTACATCATGTACCCTAACAAATTTACACCCCTTCATTATTCCCATTACAGTAGTTGCTATAGTACCTTCTCTTCTTTCATCTACTGGTAAGTCTAATGCTAAACCAATCATTGATTTTTTTGAAGTTGCAAGTAAAACAGGAAATCCTATATTTACAATTTTCTCTAAGTTATTCATTACAATTAAATTTTCTTCATAGTTTTTAGCAAATCCTATACCTGGATCTAATATAATATTTTCTCTTTTTACTCCAGCATCTAAAGCTATATTTATACTTTCTATTACATCTTCTATTACATTCTTCATTAAATTTGTATAAGGCTTATTTTCTCTGTTATGCATTAATATACATGGAATATCATATTTTGCTGCTACTTCCGCCATATTTTTATCTTTTTTAAATCCCCATACATCATTTATTATATCCGCACCTGCTTTTATAGCTTCTTCAGCAGTTTTGCTTTTATAAGTATCTATTGATATTAAAACATCTAGTTCACTTTTTATAGCTTTAATTATCGGAACTACTCTTTTTATTTCTTCTCCTTCGGATATATAATTCGCTCCTGGTCTTGTTGATTCTCCCCCTATATCTATTATATCGGCTCCTTCTTCTACCATTTGCTTTGCTCTTTTTACAGCTTGCTCTACTTCATTATATTTTCCACCATCAGAAAAAGAATCTGGTGTTACATTTAATATAGCCATTATATAAGTTCTTTCATCTAAATTTATTTCTTTATTTCCTATCTTCATACGTCTCTCCCCTTTAGCTTATATTTTTATAATCTTATTTTTTTTATTTTCATCCCAATAACAATCATTATAAGATTTGCAGTTAAAACAATTTCTTGAAAGTTTATCACTTTTATATATTATTTTTGAAAGCTCATCATCACTTTCTTTTCTATGCTCTTTTATGCATTTAATAATTAGTTCTTTATCCTTATGAGAAAAATTTGTATCTTCTAATATTTCTGATGCTATTATAGCACTACCCTTATGATGATCTATTCCTTCATTATATTGCATAACTCTTCCTATATCATGTAATAATGCTATTGAATATATTATTTCTTTATTATATCCTAATCCTTTTTCTAATACAGTTATATACGCAATTCTTGCAACATCTAAAAAATGTTCAATGGTATGATTACAAAACTCTCTATTTATTTCTAATTGGTTTAATTCATTTAATAATCTCTTATACTTAGGATGATTTAGAATTTTATTAACATTTCCCAAAATTCTACCCCCTATTTTAATAAACTCATTACTTCTTTTCTTAATTGATAATCCTCTTTAAAACATCCTCTATATGTTGTTGTTACAGTTTTTGTTCCTGTCTTTTTTACACCTCTCATAGTCATACACATATGTTCAGCTTCAATTATTACCATAACGCCTTCTGCATTTAAATATTTCATTATTGCATCAGCAACTTCTGTAGTTAATTTTTCTTGTAATTGTGGTTTTTTTGCATAAACTTCTACACATCTTGCGAGTTTTGAAAGTCCCGCAACCTTTCCTTTTGGTATATAAGCAATGTGTGCTTTACCATAAAAAGGTACAAGATGATGTTCACACATTGAATAAAAAGTGATATCTTTTTCAAGAACTAAATCATTTTCCTCAACAGTAAAAGTTTTTTCTAACTCACCTTTTGCATCTTTTCCTATTCCTGAAAAGATTTCTTCATACATCCTAGCTATCCTATCTGGAGTTTCTAAAAGACCTTCTCTATTTGGATCTTCCCCAATACCTTCTAATATTAATTTTACTCCTTCTAATACTTTTTCTCTATCTATCATTAAATGCCCCTCCTAATTTCCAATTTGTGATTCATATTCTTTTCTTATCTTAATTGTGATTTTATTTTCTGTCAAAATTCTATTTTCAAATTTACTTACTCCCATTATACCCAATAAACTATTAGTTATAAATATTTCATCAGCATTTATGATATCATCTAAACTTACTTCTTTTTCTATTACATCATAATTTTTAATAAGGTGATTTCTTACTACACCTGGAAGTAATCCACTACTAATTTTTGGTGTAAATATTACATTATTCTTCACAGCAAATATATTAGAAAAACTTCCTTCGGAGACATATCCTTTTTCATTCAAAAATATGACCTCATTATATCCTTCTTCCAAAGCCTCTTCTCTTTCTAAAATATTTTCTAAATAATTCATAGACTTTATATATGTCAATTTAGATGTAGAATTTTTTATTGTTTTTGCTACCTTTAATGAGAACCCTCTTAGATAATCTCCGCTCTTATATAATAGTTCTCTAGTTTCTAATAATATATTTTTTTCTGTTACAATTATTTTCAAAACACAATTTTTTATATTAAAATCATTTATTATATTACTAATATATTCAACTTCAATTGCTTCTCCAATTTTAAGAATATTAATACCATTATTAAGCCTTTTTATATGCTCTTCTAAAAACAATGGCTTTTCTTTTACTAGTATGGTTTCAAATACCCCTCTAGCAAAAAAGTATCCACTATCTATAGTTATTTTATCTTTTCCTATTATTACATTTCTCATCATAATACCCTCATTAAGGCTTTTGCTTTATCTAGTGTTTCATTATACTCATCTTCTTCTATAGAATCATAAGTTACTCCTCCACCAACGCCAAAGTAGGCCCTATTGTCCTTTTTAATAATTGTTCTTATAGCTATATTAAAATCAGCATTTCCTCTAAAATCAAAATATCCTATAGATCCTGTATAAAGATTTCTTTTTAATCCTTCTAGTTCTTCTATTATCTCCATAGCTCTAATTTTAGGAGTTCCTGTTATAGATCCCCCAGGGAAACATTCCTTAATACATTTTACTGATGATATATTGTCTTTTAAAATACCCTCTACGGTTGACACTAAATGAAATACTGTTGCATATTTTTCAAGTTCAAATAGTTCAGTTACCTTTACTGAGTAAGGTTTGCATACTTTACTTAAGTCATTTCTTTCAAGATCTACCACCATTAATAACTCTGCTCTATCTTTTTCGCTATTTATAAGTTCTAAACTATTTTTCTTATCTTCTTCTTCATTTTTCCCTCTAGGTCTTGTCCCTTTTATTGGCCTTGTAACTACCTTCCCTTTATTTATTTCAATAAATCTTTCAGGCGAAGAACTTATGACCTGAAAATCTTCAAAATTCATATAAGCAGAAAATGGTGCCTTATTTATAGTTCTTAACTTTTTATATATCTCAAAAGGTTCTTCTTTATTTTCTGTATAAAACCTTTGAGTCATATTAGCAATATAAACATCACCATTTATAATATATTTTTTTAGTTTAGTAATTGCATTTTTATAATTTTCTTTTTCAAAATTAGATTTAAAGTTTTTATTTATAGATTCAAAATCCTGCTCTTTTATTATATTTGCTAACTTTATCTTTTCCTCTAAATAATCTAAGTCTTCATTATAAGCATTATCAATTATTGATGTTATGTATTGTTTTTTATTTTCTAAATCAAACACTATAATATTCTTATAGAAAATAAACTTCATATCACTTATGTTAAAATCCTCTTTACTTGTATCTGGAAGTTCTTCTAATATTCTTCCTGTATCATATGATATATAGCCTATTGCCCCTGAAATAAATGGTATATTGTCATATCCATCATTATCAAGTTTATATTTATTTATAAGATTTTCTAAAACAGTAAAAGGCTCTCCATGAATCTTAACTTTATCGATAAATGACTCTTGTCCTTTCGATTCAAAAATCATAAAAGGATTTGTTCCTATAAAAGAGAATTTAGATAAAATTTTATCTTCTTTAGATGAATCAAGTAATATTGTATTTATTTCGTCCTTGAAAATATTATAAACTTCAAGAGGATTGTAATTTGTACTTATTTCTCTAACCCTAATCATCTTTATTCTCCTTAAAGCTCTTCGATATTTGTATAAAATTCTCTATTATCTTATGTCCCTCTTCTGTCATTTCAGCTTCTGGATGAAATTGAACTCCAAAAATAGGATATTTTTTATGTTTTATTCCCATAACTACATTATCTTCGGTGTAACTAGTTACTTCTAAGTCATTACTAATATTTTTATTATCTATTATAAGTGAATGATATCTTGTTACCCTCAATGGATTTTTTACGCCATTAAAAATATCTTTATTTGAATGATTGATATAACTTATTTTTCCATGAACAGGTTCTTTTCCTTTTATTATATTACTAGAAAAATAATGTCCTATGCACTGATGACCTAAACATATTCCAAGTATAGGCTTTACTCCCTTAAATTTATGTAAAATTTCTAGCGATATCCCTGCCTCATTAGGTGTCTTAGGTCCTGGCGAAATTATTATTCCATCTATCTCTAACATTTCTATTTCTTGAATAGTTATCTTATCATTTCTATATATTAAAACTTCTTCTCCTAATTCTTCTATATACCTAACTAAATTAAACACAAAAGAATCATAATTATCTATCATTAAAAGCATAAATATCCTCCATGTTTTATATTAAAAGTAAATCTATTGTGTTAAAATATTTTTAATGAATAGATTATATCATAATAATATATAACTTTAAAATTTTAAGTTACATATTATTAATTTGGAAGGAGAAGATATATGTTTAAATGCGATTTGCATATTCATTCTATTTGCTCTGATGGTAGATTTACTCCTAGAGATATAGTAAAAATGGCAAAGCAAAGGAATTTGGATTATGTTTCATTAACAGATCACGATACATTAACTGGTATAAAAGAAGCTTTAAATGAAGCAGAAGCTCTTAATGTTAAGTTTATTCCCGGAATAGAGCTATCTACAGAATATAATAGAGAATCAATTCATATTTTAGGCTTTTTTAATAAAGATAATTATGATCATCCCGAACTTAATAATATATTAGCCGAATTAAAAGAAAGAAGAATTTCCAGGGCTCATAAGATAGTTGATAATCTAAAAAAATATCATAATATTAAAATTGATATAAATAAGGTTTTATCTAACGGAAAAGATACTATAGCAAGACCTCATATAGCGAAAGCTATAATAGATGCTGGTTATTCTTATGACCATGATTATATTTTTGATAACTTTATAGGTAATAACTGCCCAGCTTATATTCCATCTACTAAACTTTCTACAAAGGAAGGGATCGAATTATTAAAGAAGTATAATGCCTTAGTTTTTTTAGCACATCCTGTATTGGTTAAGAAAACACCAGTTGAAGATTTATTAGATTTAGGATTCGATGGACTTGAAGCTATTTATTATAAAAATAAAGAAGCTGATACAGAGAATTTTTTAAAATTAGCTAAAGACAGAAATTTATTTATTTCAAGTGGATCCGACTGTCATGGTATCCCTAATGATAAAGGCCATGGAAGTGTTGGAGATGTTAATATTACTCAAGAGGATTATATAATCTCAATGTTAAATTGGGTTTTATCTTATGATTAAATCATAAAGGGCTGTTAAATAGACAGCCCAATTAATAATTTTTTATTTTAATTGTATAGTCGCTTCGCATATTTGAAAAATATTATACTTATTATTAATACTGAAATTCCTCCGAATAGAACTACTATATAAGGTTCTATACTTTGAAGTAAAATTCCCGATATTATATACGATATTGGGACTACTACTTTTACTATACTTATTGTTAAACTTATTGATCTTCCTCTATATTCTTCCTCTATATTAGTTTGCATAGTATATGAAAATGGAATATCAACTAAAGATATACATATACCCATAAATATCATTATAATTAAATAGTACATTATATATACATTTATATTATTTATAGTTTTAAATAATATCGGAATAGAAAGTAATATTATATTAACCGACATGACTATTCCTACTGCTGAAAAAATATTGTTTAATTTATATTTAGCCATAATTTTTTTAACTACAAATGCACCTATTATCATTCCTACAGGGATTCCTCCCTGAATTAATCCATAACTTTTAGCTGGAATTTCTAATATATTATTTAATATAATTGGTATTGGAATCGTAACTGAAAAAGATATAAAAAAGTTAAATATTATAAATATAGATAGAATTCTAATAATGTATCTTTTACTTATTAAATATTTAAGTCCTTCTGCTATTTCCTTAAAATAGTTCAATTTCCCAAAAGTAATACTTTCACTATCCATTTCTTCTGATTCATTTTCAGTATTATATTTAAAATCAATTAAAGTATCTAAAATTGCTGAAACTATAAACGAAATAGAATTTATTAATATAAAAGTTTCTATATTAAAAGCAGCAAATGCCACTCCTCCTAATACTGGTCCTAACACAGAAGATATTGAATCTATTATTCTATTTCCTGAATTAATGTTAACTACCTTATCTTTTGAAACAATATTAGGAATGGCTGAATCTATGCTTATATCAAATATAATGTTTATACTTGTAATAACAAAAGTACTTAAATAAATAGTTCCTAGATTTAACCCCTTCCAATTACTGATTAAGTACACTGTAAATAAAAATATTCCATTTAAAGCGTTAGCTATAACTGCTAACTTCTTCTTGTTAAATTTATCTACTATTACTCCTACAAAAGGATTCAATATAATTATTGGCAATATACTTAAAATCAAAGTAGTAGAAAAGCTAATGCTTGACCCAGTTATCTTTAATGTATATAAGCTTATGGCAAAAGTATATATGGCTGTCCCAAATATTGATATCAAATTTGCTAGATAAAATAAAATAGAGTTTCTATCTTCTTTATTCTTTATATATTTCATTTTTATCACCTCTAGAAAATTGTATAATATCTTCTATACAACATATCAACCCTATATTTTGGGATATTTTTATTATATTTTAAAAAAAGGTAGGGTTAACCCTACCTTTTTCCAAAATATAAATATGAATAAACTTCCTCACTATCAGAAAAATAATTTTCATATATACTAGGTTTATTTAAATAATCTGACTTTTGATCTGATATCATAGTAAAATTATATTTATTTAGTTCCTCTTTAATATAATTAATGTTAAAATTCTTTCTATTTTCTCTTTTTATGGGGTTACTTAATATAAATTTTTTAAATAAAATATATGATAAAACAACATATGAATCTTCCTTTAAATATTTCAATATATTTTCAAGTGAAAAATCATTTTTATCAAACCAATAATTGCTACTACCTCCATAGTCTAAAAATATATCAATAGATTTTTTCTTTATTGGTATGTATTTAAAATCTGTACAAATAAACATTATATTCTTTTTAAAACTACTTCTTTCTATTAATGACTTTAAGTAATTATGTTTTTCAATATTATTATCTATAGCAATATACACACTATTATCTAAATTATCATATAAATTTCTTAATAAAAAACCTAATCCAGTTCCTATTTCTAATATTACTTTATTTTTAAAAGAAATTTTACATAGTTCATTACATGTCCAATCTAAGCCTTTTCTTAAATTTAAAATATACCTTTCATCTGTCTCTTTTATATAGTCTTCAATAATGAGATTATATATTTCATCACTATTTTTTACAAAATCATCGTCAATAATTAATATTCCTGATTTTATACTATATTTCATACCACAAGTACACTTTAATTTTCCTTCTAATATTTGATTATTTTTTATATTACCATCTTCTAAGTATAACTCATCCCCACATTTAATACATGATAATAGACTTAAGTTTTTAATATCTATTCCTAAGTTAAAACTTTTTTGTATTTCTGTTGTATTTATATATTTTAATTTGTTTATTAATCTTGATTCTATATCTACTAATTCATTTATTTTTCTATTTACTTCCTTTTGCTTTAAATCAAATATATCATATAAAACATTATTTTTTTCATTAACACTAAGTTTTCCTAATGTTTCGTACACAAAAATGGATTTTATTTCATTCAAAGTAAAACCTAATGCTTTTAATTCTAAAATACTTTCAATTTCTTTTTGGCATTTTTCATTAAATTCATATTGAGCACCATTCTTATAAGGTATAATAAGACCTAAATCTATATAATGTCTAACAGTTTCAATACTTACTTTATTCCTTTTACTAAATTCTCCAATTCTCATATATACTCTCACTTTTCAATATTATGATATATATGTCATGCTTATAATCTAAACAATTAAGAATTATATACCATTGTTCTATATTCATTTAAATAAAATAATAAAATCAAAAACATATATATTAATTAATTTTATATTAATTTACTATATCTTTCAAACTTTTGTAGTATTAAAATTATAAAAATATATGAAAATCACTATATTCATAATAATATTAAAATGGAGCTGCCTTATAACAGCTCCTAAAAATTATGCTTTATATAGGATATTACCTAATTATTTATGACCTTCCACTTGATTATCTATCTCTTTTTCTTTTTTATCATCAACAAACCATTTACATTGAGTAGTAGGATTACTTACTATTCCCAGTGCAACTAATATTGACAATATAGTATTTGTTATTGCTTGATATTCTTCTGGAATTACTTCTATACCTAATGAATTTAAAAGCATTGGTATTAAAGCAAATATGGATACCCATAATCCATAATTTTTGAATCTTGACCAATCAAATTCCATAATATCCCCTCCTTAATTCATAATATATTTTATTCACATAATTAAATTATGTGAATAAAAAAATAAAGTCATATTAAATTAAGACTTATTTAGCTTAATTTAATATGACTTTTGGGATTTAATCTAATTTTGATTCTAAAAAGGCTTTATAGCCTCTCATTGTTTCATATATATCTAATTTACTTGCAACTTCCCATGGAGCATGCATATTTTGTAGTGCTACTCCACAATCAATAACTTCCATATTATATTCAGCTAATATGTAAGCAATTGTTCCACCACCACCTTGATCTACTTTTCCAAGTTCAGCAGTTTGATAAGCAATATCATTTTCATCCATTATATTTCTAAGCCATGCCATAAATTCTGGATTTGCATCATTACAGCCTGACTTTCCTCTTGCACCTGTGTACTTACTAAACACAAGGCCTTTTCCAAAATATGATGAATTTTTCTTTTCCATTACAGATGGATAATTAGGATCATAGGCTGCTGTTACATCGGCTGATAGCATTTTAGAGTTTGATAGAGCCCTTCTTAACTTTAAGCTTGAATATTCTCCAAGTCTATCCATTACTTCTGCTACTGTATTTTCAAAGAATTTTGAATGCATTCCTGTAGCACCATTACTTCCAACTTCTTCTTTATCTACTAGCAATATTACTGATGTATATCTAGTTTTGTCTATATCTAAAAGAGCCATTAATGAAGTGTACGCACAAACTCTATCATCTTGACCATATGCCATTACCATACTTCTATCTAATCCATACTCTCTAGCTCTTCCAGCTGGAACTACTTCTATTTCAGCTGATAAGAAATCAGCTTCTTCAAAATCATATTTTTCTTTTAAAATATTAAGAATATTTGCCTTAACAGCATCTTTTTCACTACCTTCTAAAGGCATATTTCCAACTAATAAATTTAAATCTTCTCCTTCGATTACTACATTAGCTTTCTTTTGAAGTTGATCCGCTGATAAATGTATTAAAAGATCTGATATTCCAACTACTGGATCACTACTATCTTCTCCTATAACTACATCTATTTTAGTACCATCTTTCTTAATCACTACTCCATGCAACGCTAGCGGAAGTGTAACCCATTGATATTTTTTTACGCCTCCATAATAATGTGTTTCCATCATTGCAAGATCTGAATCTTCATATAGTGGATTTTGTTTTAAATCTAATCTTGGAGAATCCACATGTGACCCTATTATTCTCATACCTTTTTCTAGCGGCTCTTCTCCTATAAGAAATAAGGCTAGTGCTTTATCTTTATTATTTATAAACACTTTATCTCCAGGTTTTAATTTTTCTTGATTTTCTATTACTTCTTCTAAATCCCTATACCCAAGAGCCATTGCCATATCTATACTAGTCAACACACACTCTCTTTCTGTTTTACATAATGACATATAGTCTATATAGCCGTTACAGAAATCAAATAATTCTTCCTTTTTATTACCTAAATATTTTTGCCAAGGATTTTTCTTATCTTCTTTATTCATATTACTCCTCCTAAAAACTATTATATTTATTATTATAACTTTTATTTATATGATTTATTATTCTATTATCTTATCCATTCTATTTTCAATTATATCTACTGGAGTTACATCTGACATAAGTGAATGTCTATAATTTGCTGCTGCTGCCTCTATTATTACAGCAATATTTCTACCCGGTCTTACTGGTACTCTCAATCTTTTTACTTTAACTCCTAAAATATCTTGGCGTTCATCATTTAACCCTAATCTATCATAGTCCCCATCATCTTTCCAATGCTCAAAATGCATAAGTAATTGGATATCCTTTTCAGGAAGAATAGAACTTAAGCCGTACAATGATGAAACATCTATTATACCAATTCCTCTAACTTCAAGCATCCCTATTGTTATTCTTGGAGACCTTCCTATAAGTTCTCCATCTATTTCTTTTATATCAACTGCATCATCAGTTACTAATCTATGTCCTCTTTTTATTAACTCTAAAGCAGTCTCACTTTTGCCTATACCACTTTCACCTGTTATTAATATTCCTATTCCATATACATCTACTAAAACTCCATGAAGTCTAGTTTCCGGAGCTAATTGTCCTGCTAAATAAATTGTTATTTTGCTTATAAATTGAGTAGTTACTAACTTAGTTTTTATTATCCATACTTTATTTTTTTTCGCTGCCTTTAATAATTCTTCATGTGGCTCTAAATCCCTAGTTATAATTAAGCAATTTAAATTAAAACTAAAGTACTTATCTATTCTTTTTTTACGGAGTTCTACTGCCATAGCATCTAAGAAACTCCATTCTGCTTTACCTATAACTTGTATTCTTTCAGGAGCAAAATAGTTGTAAAACCCTGCTAATTGTAATCCTGGTCTATTTATATCATTAACAAAAATTTCTACGTTTTTATTTCCTTCTACTAATACTTCCATATCAAAATCTTTAATTAATTTTTCTACTGTAACTGACAAATTTATCACCCTTTAATTTCTTTTTTTTAATTCAACTGTTTCTAATTGAGCTTTGAAGTTACTTTTTACACTATCTATATATCTTCTTCTTAATATTTGTTGTTCTTCTTTTTCTGAATCATCTAATCCTTCTTCTTTACTTTTTTTATAAAGTTCATTAATTCTTTTTATTATATCATCCATTTTCATATCTTTATATTCCATCCTTGGTTCTCCTTTGCTTTGACTAATTTTATTTAACTCTTTATTACATTTTACCTTCTATTTTAATCAATATCAACTTATATAATTTCGACAAATTCTAATATTAATTTTTTTGTTAATCATTTACTTTAAGGTATTATTTTCAATTTATACCATTTATTTTAATATTTTCATTAAATTTACATAATTTTTATAGGTTATTTTGTTGTTATTTGTTTTATAAAACCATTTTACATTTTTACACTTTTTGGTATAATATTGTTATAACAAGATGTATTTTGTAAATAGATGGAGGTGCTACTAAAATGATTAAAAAACGTAGAAAACAAATAATAATTAAAAAAGCTATTCTAAATTTCTTACTAGGATATCTTTCACCAAGCAACAAACTAATAATTTATCTTTCTCAAGATTTGGACAAGCTTATAAGTAAAACACAAAAGAATATATATAGAAAATATATTAAAAAACACTTTGGTAGCAACCCTTTGAAAAAGGTTGCCTAAATAATTTACTAATTATTTATTATGTATTAGAGGTATAAATTACTTTGTTTTATGAATATATAAATATAATTACTTATAATCAATAAAAAATATAAAAACTTTTTATGGCTTTAAAAGTTTTTATATTTTTTTGAATTAAAAAACGCCTCAATATTTGAGGCATTAATACAAATTATATTACTAACATGTTTTTTAACCATATCTTTTTATGTTCAATGGAATCTCTTTTAATTAGCAGATAAATTCTTTAGCTACATCTTCAATAGTTACTCCATTTTCTTCTTTTGTAAATAGCGCCATGAATTGAATAGATTCATAATTTGATATCTCCATTTGAAAAGCCATAACTTCTCCTAAAACATCTAATTCTTCTACTATTTCTTCTATTATATCAACTACTTCATCATTAGCATACTCGTAAAGGTATGGAATAAAATACTCTTTGAACCATTCATTACTTTCTTCTTCATAATCACTTTCTTCATTTGAATAACTTCTAGCTGCACTTAATACATCTTCATCAAAATCTAAAAAGAATTTAACTAGAAATATACCATCTTCAGTTTTTAAATCTTCAATTTCAGATAATCCATTTTCATCTAATATGTTTATAATTTTATTGAAATCCATAATTTAACCTCCAAATTAATATAACAATTTTTTATATTCTTTTTTTACAGCTAAAAATTCTTTATCATCTTCAACCAAATTTAATTCTTCTTTTCCATCTACTTCATCTACTCTAAAAACATATACATCTTCACTTTTCTCATCTATTGGTGCTAAAAGTAAATATTCTGTTTCTTCTAAATAAACTCTAGCAACTGCTTCAAAGTCTATTTTATTACCTTTCTCATCTAAAAAACTCATTATTCTTCTTTCGTCTTCATTAATGTTAAAATCTTTATCTTCCATTCTTTTCTCCTTTATATTAACTAATTATTATTATTTTATATTTAAAAGCAATTTTTTACTACTATTTTTATTTTATCCATTTTTATTTATTAGTCAAACTTTGTAACTTTATATCTATTTTTCTCATATTATAAATTAAAAATATTTTCAGAGGATGAGTTTATGCTAGAAACAATATTATTAGTTTTATCAGTATCTATAGATTCATTTTTAGCAAGTATTGCTTATGGAACTAGCAAAATAAAAATTCCATTTTTATCAGCTCTCATAGTTGATATTATCTCTGCTAGTATGTTAGGATTCTCCTTATTAATAGGAGGATTTCTTCAAAATTATATTTCTTCTAATATTGCAAAAATAATAAGTTTTTTTATACTTTTTTTTCTAGGTATATATAGACTTTTTGAAAGCTTACTCAAATCATATATAAAAAAAAGATCACATAATTTTTCGCCTTTAACCTTTAAAGTATTTGATTTTAAATTTGTTCTCCAAGTATATGCTGATGAAGTCAAAGCAGATTTTGATAAATCTAAAATACTTACTCCTAAAGAGGCCTTTTACCTTGCCTTTGCTCTTTCTTTAGATAGCTTAGCTGTAGGGTTTGGTAGTAGCCTTATTTTTATTAATTATATTCAAGTTTTTATAGTTGCTCTTATTATAGGACTTGTATCAATATTATTAGGGGCATTTATCGGAAGAAAATTCATAGAAAATATAAACCTAAATCTTTCTTGGTTATCAGGAGCAATGTTAATTATCCTTGCTTTTTTAAGAGTATTTTAAAAAGCTTGTAGTTTATAGTTATACTATACTAAAAATACAAGCTTACATATGTTTTATTGAAAGCTAAGAAAAGTAAATTGGGTAAAGCCTCTTTATTTATTAAACTTTTTATAATATCTAAATAAAAAGGAAGCTAAAATAGCTTCCTTTTATATTTTATTTAGTTGTTTCTTTTTTCTTTTTATTAAATACGAAGAATGCTCCAGCACCTACTATAATTAATCCTATTACTAATGGGTAAATTGGATTATTTCCACCTGTTGCTGGTAAAGAACCTCCATTATCGTTTCCATTATTAGAAGCTTTTTCTGCAATTATAAACTTACTAAAATGAGGAGTCTTAAATGTTACTTCATTTCCATTTATAGTTGTTTCCATTTCTTTAAATGTCTTAGTTTCTTCATCATAATAGAATACTGCTAAATTTCCTTTGTTTAATC